>JBDUBN010000241.1:0-4689 GCA_040004085.1 Novosphingobium sp. | reverse complement strand
CGCGGCTGGGCAATCAGGGCTGGGGCTATGATGACCTGTTGCCCTATTTCATCCGTTCGGAAGACCAGCAACGCGGGGCCGATCCGTGGCACGGGGTTGGCGGGCCGCAGGCGGTTTCCGACGCGACCGAGCCGCACGTCCTGTGCGATGCGTTCCTTGAGGCAGCGCAGGAGGCGGGATACCCCGAAAACCCTGATTTCAATGGCGCACGGCAGGAAGGTGTCGGCTATTACCAGACGACATCGCGCCGGGGCCGCCGGGTAAGCACCGCGGTCGCCTATTTGCGTCCAGCCCGCCATCGGCGCAATCTGACCATCGTGACAGGCGCGCTGGTGCGGCGGGTGCTGTTCACCGGACGGCGGGCGACCGGGGTGGAATGGACCGACGCGGGTACCACCCGCAGCGCGGCGGCGGTGCGCGAGGTGATCCTGTCCGCCGGGGCCTTTGGGAGCCCGCATCTGCTGCAATTGTCGGGAGTGGGCGATGGCGCGCGCCTCCAGTCGCTGGGCCTGCCGGTGGTTCACCACAACCCCGAAGTCGGCGCCAACCTGCAGGATCATCTGCAGGTCCGCACGGTCTACAAGGCCAAGGGGCGCCTGACCTTCAACGACGACATGGCCTCGATGTTGCGCATGGCGCGCGTTGGGCTGCGCTATGGCCTGCTGCGCAAGGGGCCGCTGACGGTCTCGGCAGGCTATGCGGGCGGGTTCCTGCGATCAAGTGAGGCGGTTGACACGCGGCCCGACATGCAACTGCTGTTCATCACCTTCAGCACGACCAAGATGGGCGACAAACTCCATCCGTTTTCCGCCTTCACCGCATCGGCCTGCCCGCTGCGTCCGGAAAGCCGGGGTCACGTCCGCGCCCTCTCACCCGATCCGGCGGCGGCGCCTGAGATCTTCGTCAATTTTCTCGGCACCGAAAAAGACCGGCGCGACGTGGTTGCCGGGCTGCGGATGATGCGCGATATCGTCGGCCATCCTGCGCTCCAGCGGCATGTCGAGAGCGAGTATCTGCCGGGGCCGAACGTGGCCAGCGACGAGGCGTTGCTCGCTTATGCGCGGGAAACCGCCGGTTCGATCTACCACCCCAGCTGTACCGCAGCTATGGGCAAGGTCGTCGATCATTCGCTGCGGGTGACAGGCGTGGAATGCTTGCGCGTCGCTGATGCTTCGATCATGCCCGCAGTCGTTTCGGGCAACACCAATGCGGCCGCGATCGTGATCGGCGAAAAGGCTGCCGACCTGATTCGCTCAGGCACGTGAACAACAAGGACCAGATCATGTATTGCGAACTTGCCCTGTGCATCGATGGCCGCTTTATCCCGGCTGGCCCCGGACGCGACAGCGAGCCGGTTTTCGATCCGGCCACCGGGGAAACTCTGGCCGATCTGCCCCACGCCACCATGGCCGAACTGGACGAGGCCGTGGCTGCGGCTGCTCGGGCATTCCCGTCATGGGCGGCGACTTCGCCGCTGGAGCGCAGCAATATCCTGCGCCGGACGGCGGGACTTATGCGGGATCGGCTGGACGATCACGCCCGCGTGCTGACGCTGGAGCAGGGCAAGCCGCTGGCCGAGGCGCGCGGCGAACTGGTCCACGCGATCGAACTGCTGGAGTGGTTCGCTGAGGAAGGCCGCCGGGTCTATGGCCGCGTGGTTCCCGCGCGCACCCCCGGCATGGAACAGATCGTGCTGCACGAGCCGGTCGGTCCCTGCGCGGCCTTCACGCCGTGGAATTTCCCCGCGCTGACGCCCGTTCGCAAAGTGGGCGCGGCGCTGGCTGCCGGCTGCACGGTGATCATCAAGGCGGCTGAGGAGACACCGGGAACGGCGGTCGCGCTGATCCGCGCACTGCATGAGGCGGGCCTGCCCAAGGGCTGTGCCCAGCTGGTGTTCGGCGATCCGGCGCAGGTTTCGGCCCGGCTGATTGCGGCTCCGGCGATCCGCAAGATTTCGTTCACCGGCTCGACCGCAGTGGGCAAGCACCTGATGAAGCTGGCTGCCGACGGAGTGAAGCGCACGACGATGGAACTGGGCGGCAACGCGCCGGTGATCGTCTGTGCCGATGCCGACTATGACCTTGCCGTGGCGACGCTGGCGGGGGGCAAGTTCCGCAATGCCGGGCAGGTCTGCGTCAGCCCGGCGCGGTTCTTCGTGCACGAATCCATCGCTGACCGGTTCGCCGCCGATTTGGCCGAGCGGGCGGGGGCATTGACGCTGGGTGCCGGGATCGATGCGGCGACCCAGATGGGCCCGCTTGCTAATCCGCGCCGGATCGATGCCATGGAGAGCTTCGTCGCCGATGCGCGGGCGCGCGGCGGCAAGGTGCTGACCGGCGGCGGGCGTACCGGCAAGGCTGGCAACTTCTTTGCGCCCACCGTGGTCACCGGGCTGGATCAGGACGCGCTGCTGTTTTCGGACGAATGCTTTGGCCCGGTCATGCCGATCCAGCCGTTCGCCACGCTCGACGAGGCGATTGCCAAGGCCAACGCGGTGGCCGCCGGGCTGGCGGGCTACGCCTTCACCACCGGTCTCAAGACCGCGCACCGCCTGATGCACGAAGTTCAGACAGGCATGATCGGCATCAACAATCTGGCCGTTTCCACGCCGGAAACCCCGTTCGGCGGTGTCAAGGAAAGCGGCTTCGGATCAGAAGGCGGCGCTGAAGGGTTGCAGGCCTATCTCACCACCAAGCTGGCAACATTGTCCTGAGGGATATTGTCCAGCAATTTTGCAACTGATGGATAAGGATGCCGATATGGCGAAGTTGACGGTCATCAATCGCGCGGGCGAGGAACAATCGGTCGAGGCGCAGAACGGGTTGACCGTAATGGAAATCATCCGCGACAGTGGCTTTGACGAACTGCTGGCGCTGTGCGGCGGCTGCTGTTCGTGCGCGACATGCCACGTTTATGTGGACGAGAGCTTTGCGGCAAAACTGCCGGAGGTCACAGAGGATGAGAACGACCTGCTCGACAGTTCGGACCACCGCACCGCGCAGTCACGGCTGTCGTGTCAGATTGCGTTCAGCGACGCGCTGGACGGACTGAAGGTGACGATCGCGCCGGAAGATTGAACTGATGCAGGACGTGGCCAGATAGCCTGACCACGTCTTGCGATATTCATCGGCCCCGCACGCGGACATAACCGTCGCCGAACGGCGCGTCGCGGTTGGTTAGCGCCTCCTTGAGGCCATGCTCCTTCATGTCCGACTTGAACTGCATGCGGCGCGGCCCGGTGGCGAGGTGGGCGCGGGCATCGATCTCGGCGGCGAGCCGCTGGATGGTTGACGCACCCATTTGCTCAAGCGCGAGATTGACGATGCGCTTGTGCGCAGAGAGTAGCTCCTGATCGACCGCAGCAATGCGCGCGGCCAGCGCCGCGACCGCTTCGTCCAGTTCGTCTGCCGGCCAGGATTCTAGAGCAAGACCGACTTTCACGGCATCGGCCCCGCTTAGCTTGTCGCCAGTGAACAGCATCCGCTTGGCCCACTGCGGGCCGCAGTGATAGATCCACATGTGCGCGGGCGGTGAGCCGTTGGCGCGCGTGGCCGGGAAGCCGATCCGCGCGTCGTCGGCCATGATGACGATGTCGCACGACAGCGCGATGTCAGTACCGCCCGCCAGACAGTTGCCGTGTACCTTGGCGATCACCGGCTTGTGGATCGACGGGATGACGAGCGCGTGTTCCTGCGTGCGCTCCATCGAGAAGCAGTCGTCATCAAAGCGGGTGCCGGCCTTGCGATACTGGTAGTTGCCGATCTGGGTCTTCTCGCCGCGGCCTTCATAGGCCTGCTCCAGATCATAACCGGCGCAGAAATCCTTGCCCGCCCCGCACAGGACGATGGCGTTGATGTCCATGCGGTCGTCGGCCTCGAGCAGCGCGTCGCGCATTTCTTTCAGCATCGTGCCGTTGAGCGCATTGCGCTTGTCCGGGCGGTTGAAGGTGATGGTGGCGACCGCGTCGGTGACGTCGAACAGCACCTGCTGCGGCTCGTAGAGCCATTTCCCGCGATAATTTTCCATATTGCCTCCTGCTACCGTGGCCCTTGCGGACCCGTATGCGCCTACCTTGCCGTGTCGGGCGCGGCGAGGGAAGGCATCGCGGCCCTGATCGCATCCCCGATGTGGTATATATGTGCTAGCGGCCCGGAAGACCGATATCGCAGGTGCGAAGGCGGGCGCGGCCTGATCGCGAGTGTGATCATGCTGCCGATAGCGCCGGGCGGGGGCTATCGGCCCTCCCCGCCGGGTCGCAGAGAGGCTATCAAGGCACCATTCGCAATTGCTGCAGCAGGAGAGTTCCATGGCGACCGCCCATACCTTCCATCCGACTTCGGTCTATTCCGGGCCGATCTTTGACTGTGACAGCCACATCCATGAGCGCGACTTCGACTTCATGAAGGAATACCTTCCGGCCGAGCTACACGCGCAGTGGCTACCGGCCCGCAAGGTTGGCCCGGACGGGCGTTTCGGCCTGCACATCGGTGATCGCATGGTCGAGAACGCCGAGTCGAATGCGCAGGGCCTCGTACCCCCGCCGGGCAAGCTCAAGGAGTGGCTCAAGGCGATGAAGGAGGGCAAGTCCAACGTCGAGGGCTGGCAGCAGCCGACCGAGGACATGATGGACCCGGCCGAGCGGCTGAAGAAGCTGGACGAGTTCGGGGTGGAAGGCTGCATCCTGTTCGT
>JBDUBN010000240.1:0-4691 GCA_040004085.1 Novosphingobium sp. | reverse complement strand
CTAGTCACATTTCAACCATTTCAAATTCAGCCTTGAGGGCGCCGCAGTCTGGGCATTTCCAGTCGTCCGGAATATCTTCCCACGCTGTGCCAGGCTCGATCTCGCCCATGGGATCTCCCAGCGCCTGATCATAGATCCAGCCACATTGCAGGCACATCCATTGCTTCATTGAGTCAGACCTTGTCGAACTTGACATAGATATGCTCGGGCACACGCAGCATGTGGCCGCGAAGCTCGGGCGCGGGCTTGTCCGGATCAAGTCGCATGTTCTTCGTTTTGTCGAGCAAGGCGTTAAGCGCCCGGGTCATTTCCACGCGGGCGAGGTGCTGACCGATACATACATGCGCGCCATTGGCAAAGGCCAGGTGGCGCACCTTGCGATCCCGGAAGATGTCAAACTTTTCTGGATCTTGATATTTGTTGGGGTCGCGATTGGCCGAACCCAGCACCACGTTAAGGATCGCGCCTTCCGGCAGGAAGACACCATCGAGTTCGGTATCATGGTTCACATAGCGGAAGGTGGACGAAACCGGACCTTCCCAGCGTAGCGCTTCGTCAATTGCCTGGGGAATGAGGCTGCGGTCAGCTTCCACTGCCGCCCACTGTTCGGGATGGGTGAGAAGGCCCGCAAGCAAAACGCTCGTTCCGCGATATGTCGTATCGCCGCCTGCGTTCATCAACTGGCGCAGGAAGGCGATCAGCACCTCGTCCGGCAGGCGCTGGCCATCGGCTTCGACGGTCGCGAGATGGCTCACAAGGTCGGTGCCAGGGTTGGCGCGGCGCTGATCGAGCAGTTCCTGGAAGAAGGCACCAAGCTTGCCGCTGGCTTCGTCCCCCTGCGGCGCTCCGATCGTGGAGAGAATCTGCGCGATCGCCAGCTTATGGAAGACCTTCGTCTGCTCCGTACCGATCTGAATCTGGCTATAGATCACCTGGAAAGGATAATGGTGGGTGAACTCCTCGACCAGATCAGCTTCGCCCCGATCGATGAAGGCGGCCATTAGCCGATCCAAAACCGGATCGACGAAGCTTTCACCCCATTTCGCGACGGTATTTGGCAGGAATGCCTTCTGAAAAATTTTCCGGAAGTAACCATGTTCGGGCGGATCCATAACCGTCACGGTGCGACCGAAGGACCGGCCAAGAGTGTGGAGGAAAACGCCGCGATTGCCGAATGTCTCAGCGTCGGTCAGCACCTTCAGAACAGTATCGTAGCCCAATATCATGTATTGGTCGAGATGGCCGACCTGGACGTCGGGAACGTCCGTGAATTCCGTTCGGTAGCTGCCCTTGAGAACCGAGCCCTGCTGCCGCAATTCTTCAATGCGCGGATAGGGATCTTTGGCATCACCGGTTGCAAGCTTCTCGACCTGGAACGGGTCGAAGCTCTGATCAACAAGATCTACGAGCTTGGGCATGACAGTCATAAGGACATTCCCAGCTTGGCGGCGATAGCATGAGTGATCGGCAATATCGGATCATCTTCAGGCAAGAGAGCGTTGAACATGCGGTTGTGGCAAATGGCGACCGCGAGCTTGTTATCGGGGTCGGCCCAGCCGATCGACCCGCCTGCGCCGGGGTGCCAGATGGCACGGTTGCTGGTCACGCGGTGACCGCCCAGCCAGTAGCCGCCGACGCTGATCGGAATGGGGTAGCCGAACATCACCGGATCAGGTTCATCCCCATTGTCGCGGACGTTGGAGAAGCTCCGGACCCTGTCTTCCGATAGCAGGCGCACGCCGTCCAGTTCGCCGCCCTGCGCGAGCATGGCCCAGAAGCGGGCCTCGCTACGGGCTGTGAATATGCCGCCGACACCCGGAATACAGGCTCGACGCACGTCTGGTCGCTCGAATACCGACGGAACCAGCGCCACCTGCGGCGGCATCGATTGCATGTAAAGCGTTGCAAGTGGAGGGGGCTCGTCGCCTTCATTCCGGTCGGACATGATCGCAACCCGCGACTCCGCCTCGTCCGGAATGCCGAGCCACAGGTCAGGCGCGCCCAACGGCGTCGCGATCTCGTCCAGCACGAACTGGCGGAAGTCGCGGCCTTTGGGATCGGTACGGCGTACGATTTCTCCCACGATCCAGCCAAATGTCATCGATTGATAGAGCGTCGCTTTACCCGGTGGCGCGAGCGGTGGCAGCGCCGCGATGGCGCTTGCCATCGCGCCCCAATCGCACATCATTTCGGGCGTAACCTCGGCCGGCATCTGCGGGACACCGACGCGGTGGGTAAGGGCGTGGCGCACCGTGGCTCCGGCCTTGCCCTCGGCGGCGAACTCCGGCCAATATGTCGCTATCGGCGCGTCATAATCGACGTACCCGCGCTCTGCCTGGATATGCAGGGCGGTAGCAGTGACCGCCTTTGTTACGGAATAGACGTTGAACAGCGTATCAGCAGTCACCTTGAGGCCCGTGGCTGGGTTGGCAACGCCCGCGCAAATATCGATCACCTTCCTGCCGTGATGGTACGCGACGACCTGAAGCCCGGTTTCCAACCCCGACTCGATCGCAGTGAGGATAGCCTCTTCCACCGTAGAATTTGTGCCGATGGACATGCCATCTCCTCTCACTTTTACCCGATTATCGGGCGGGACGTAAATTGACATCCAAGGAATATTTGTCAAGTGAGCTTTGTCGGCTGGCGTTGATTTGTCTCAGTACCGCATCGCGTGGCCTCCAAGGTACGGAACCTGAGTCGCTGAGCTAGTCGCCTCGCACGACGTATATCGGAAGTCTGCACATAATTGGTAAGTCCATATTCAGTCGCGTTGGCTGTTCAGGGCCCGAACACAAAACTTCCGGCTTGATCGCCACACATAACGTATATAGGTATATCGGCGCTCAGATGGCCATTGTCCGCGGCAACTTTGAATCGAGCCCGATGCGTGATGGCGAATAGGGCAAATCAGGAGTGGACCTCAGCCAGTTGCGGCGTGGTGAACATGGGTTTAGCTGTCGTGACCGCAAAACTGCATCCGGCATGGCCCGATCGCGCAATAAGGCGCTCACACAATGCGGGTTTTCAAGGTAGGGGGTTCAGGTGAGGCAGTACGACTATATTGTTGTCGGGGCAGGATCGGCGGGCTGTGTGCTGGCCGAGCGTCTCTCTGCTGATCCCGAGATCAGCGTCCTCCTACTCGAAGGTGGCCCGGTAGATCGCAGTCCCTTCATTCACATGCCCAAGGGCATTCCAAAGCTCATGAACCACCCGAAATTATCATACGGTTTCATGACTGAGCCGGAAGTAAGCACCAATGATACGTCCGAGCGTTGGGCGAGAGGGCGTACGCTGGGCGGATCAAGCTCTATTAACGGGATGGTCTACAATCGCGGCCAGCCGGCTGACTATGACGCCATTGCGGACATCGCGGGAGACGAATGGGGCTGGAAGCACATCGCCCGGGCTTTCAAGGCGATTGAAAATCATGAACTCGGGCCTGCGGAAACGCGGGGTGACAAGGGCCCGCTACGCATCAGCGTTAACAAGCCCAGCCCCTGGGGAGATGCAGTGATCGCCGCCGGCGTCGAGATGGGCATTCCCCACAAGCAAGACCTCAACGAGCCCGATAACGGAGAGGCGATCGGCTACGTTCCAGCCACTATATGGAAGGGCCGGCGACAGAGCGCGGCGGTCGCATTCCTCAGGCCGGCCAAGCGGCGCCCCAACCTGACCGTCCTTACCAACGTTCGCGTCGACAAAGTTTTGGTCGAGAATGGGCGAGCGGCCGCTGTCGCGGGCCGCCGGGGTTCGGTGGACACGATCTGGACGGCAAAGCGCGAAATCATTCTTTCCGCGGGGGCGATTCAGTCGCCCGCGATTCTAATGCGATCGGGGATCGGCCCAGCGGACGTCTTGGGTGAGGCGGGAGTGCCGGTATTGATCGATAGCCCCGAAGTTGGCGCGAACATGCGCGAACACCGGGTGCTGCCGATGCAATACCGGGTAAGCGACGTAAGCTATTCAATCAACCGGGAATATAGCGGGCCACGGCTGGTGGCCAACGTATTGCGATACTATCTGTCACATGACGGTCCGATGGGAAGTTCGTCGCACACGATTGGTGCCCGGTTCAAGTCACGACGCGATATTGATCGGCCCGACGTCCAGCTTTTGATCGCTGCTTACAGTTACGATCCCACCGGCAAGGCCTTCCTTGAGAAGGATCCGGGGATGATCGTTATTGGATTCCTGCTGCGTCCCGAAAGCGGTGGACGCGTTTCGATCACCTCTGCTGACCCCGACGCCCCGTTGAAAATCGTACCGAACTATCTCTCGGACGAAGCAGAACGCCGCTGTGCGATCGATCTGTTTCGTTCGATCCGACGTCTGATGACCCAACCCGCACTCGATGCTGTTGTTACGGAAGAGGTTCTCCCAGGAGGTGACAACCAAAACGACCAGCAAATACTCGATTTTTGGAACAAGGCCGGCGGCTGCGGACTACATGCCGTCAGCACCTGCCGCATGGGCAAGGACCCTGCTTCGGTTGTGGATTCCCGACTGCGTGTTCGCGGTGTTTCGGGCCTTCGGGTCATGGACACCTCGGTGCCTCCCGTGATGCCATCGGGAAACACGAACGCGCCCATGATGGCCATGGCCTGGCGCGCGGCCGAACTCATACGCGAAGATCGGGCGTGATCGTGCGACGAAAGCTGCAGTTCCTGTGAGAACTGATCCTGACGAAT
>JBDUBN010000018.1:0-15951 GCA_040004085.1 Novosphingobium sp. | reverse complement strand
GTGAACACGCCGCCCTTCAGCAGGAAGTCGCTGTCGGCGATCAGGCTGTTGAGGGCTTCGCGGAGCGAGCCGCAGACGGTGGGCACTTGCGCCAGTTCGGCTGGCGGCAGGTCATACAGGTTCTTGTCCATTGCTTCGCCGGGATGGATCTTGTTCTGGATGCCGTCGATACCGGCCATCAGCAGCGCTGCGGTGGCGAGGTAAGGGTTGGCGAGCGGATCGGGGAACCGGAATTCCACGCGGCGGCTCTTTTCGCCCGTGCCGTAAGGAATGCGGCACGAAGCGGAGCGGTTGCGGGCCGAATAGGCCAGCAGCACCGGCGCTTCAAAGCCCGGCACCAGACGCTTGTAGCTGTTGGTGGTCGGGTTGGTGAAGGCGTTGATGGCCTTGGCATGCTTGATCACGCCGCCGATGAAATAGAGGCAGGTGTCGGACAGACCGGCATAGCCGTTACCGGCAAAGGTGTTCTTGCCCTTGTTCCAGATCGACATGTGGGTGTGCATGCCGCTGCCGTTGTCAGCCTTGATCGGCTTCGGCATGAAAGTCGCGGTCTTGCCGTAAGCATGAGCGACCATTTTCACGACATACTTGTAGATCTGGATACGATCGCAGGTTTCAACCAGCTTGCCGAAAGTCAGGCCCAGTTCGTGCTGGCTGGCGGCAACTTCGTGGTGATGCTTGTCCATGGGCAAGCCCATTTCCATCATCGTCGAGACCATTTCGGCGCGAATGTCGGTGGTGACATCGACCGGACCAACCGGGAAGTAACCGCCCTTGGCACGCGGGCGGTGGCCCATGTTGCCGGATTCATAGGTGGTGTTCGAATTGGTCGGCAGTTCGGTATCGTCAAGCTTGTAGCCGCTTGAGTTATAGGTGTTTTCAAACGTCACGTCGTCAAACATGAAGAATTCAGGCTCTGGACCGATGAAGATCGTGTCGCCAAGGCCGGTCGACTTCAGGAATGCTTCGGCGCGCTTGGCGGTCGAGCGCGGGTCGCGGGCATAGAGCGAGCCGTCCGAAGGTTCGACAATGTCGCAGACCAGGATCAGCATCGGCGTGGCCGAGAACGGATCAACATAGACCGCGTCAAGATCCGGCTTCAGGATCATGTCGGATTCGTTGATTTCCTTCCAGCCTTCGATCGACGAGCCGTCGAACATCAGGCCGTCGGTCAGCTCGTCTTCGCCGATCACGTTCGAGCACATCGTCAGGTGGTGCCATGCACCCTTGCTATCGGTGAAGCGGACATCGACCCATTCGATCTCCTCGTCCTTGATGCGCTTAAGAATATCAGCAGGTTTATTAGCCATGAGTCATGCCCTTTTTTATTTCAGCTTTTTGGATTGAAAGTTCGGAAGAGTGGCGGGTTAAACCGCGTCCTCGTCACGCTCGCCCGTGCGGATGCGCAGCGCGCTTTCCACGGGGATGACGAAAATCTTGCCGTCGCCGATGCGGCCGGTTTGCGCGGCGGCAGCGATGGCTTCGACCACACGGGCGGCCAATGCATCGGGCACGACCACTTCGAGTTTAACCTTGGGCAGGAAATCGACGACGTATTCGGCGCCGCGATACAGTTCAGTATGGCCCTTCTGCCGTCCGAAACCCTTGGCCTCGGTAACAGTAATGCCGGAGACGCCCACTTCGTGGAGGGCTTCCTTAACTTCGTCCAACTTGAACGGCTTGATGATCGCTTCGATCTTTTTCACGTGCGTTTGACCCCTGCGCGTCTACCCGGCGCCACACCAGCGGACCGGAAGTCCATTCACCTCTGACATGGTTATCAAGAATCGTGCCAGAGACGCGGATACTGCACTAGGCGATGCACGGGCAGGCGAAAAGGGGAGAATCGCAAGAATCCGGCGGGTGGCCACCGGATTGCGACAACTTTCTGCCGGGGGGATCAACTGCCTGCGCTTAAATTGTGATCAGCCGTGCCTAAAAAATCGGCATCACAGCTCAGACTACAGGCTTAGACCCGCCGTTTCAGGCAGTCCGGCCATCAGGTTCAGGTTCTGCACCGCCGCTCCGCTCGCGCCTTTGCCAAGGTTGTCGAGCACCGCCACCAGCCGCGCCTGGGATCCGTCAGCCGAGCCGAACACATGCAGCGCCATTCCGTCGCGCGGGGTGGCGGAGCGGCGCAGCAGCAGTTCGTCGGGCGTGCCTTCTGAAACGCTCACAACCGGGCTGTCGGCGTAGAATTTGCTCAGAGCATTGCGCAATGCATCAGGCGACCCGCTACCCGGCATCGCGGCAAGCGGCAGCGGAACATCCACGACCATGCCCCGATGCGCCGCGATGACCGAAGGCGCGAACAGCGGCGCGCGGGTCAGTCCGCAATGCGCCTGCATCTCGGGCACATGCTTGTGGCCAAGCCCCAGTGCATAAGTGCGGAAGGCGATGTCGGTGTCATCCTCGAACCGGGCGATCAGCGCCTTGCCGCCGCCAGAATAGCCCGACACTGCGTTCGCCATATAGGGCCAGTCAGCAGGCAGCAGCCCGGCGCGAACCAGCGGCGCGATCAGGGCGATGAAGCCGGTAGAATAGCAGCCGGGATTGGAAACCCGCTTGGCCGACGCGACCAAATCGCGACCGACCACTTCGGGAAAACCGAACGTCCAGCCGGACGCAACGCGGTGCGCAGTTGAGGCGTCGATCACGCGGGTCATTGGATTGGCGATCATCGCCACGGCGGCCTTCGCGGCATCGTCAGGCAGGCACAGGATGACGAAATCGGCGGCGTTCAGCGCCTCGGCCCTGGCGCTGTCGAGTTTGCGCGTGGTTTCAGGCAAGTTGATCATCGTGAACTCGGGCCGACCAGCCAGCCGCTCGGCAATTTCGAGACCGGTGGTGCCGACCGCGCCGTCAATGAAAACTGATGCACTCATGCTGCAGGCTCCAGATGCTCCAGCGCGACATAGCCGACCAGCCCGCCATTCGCGCCCAGTCCGCCCCGGCCACATTGGCCCCACGCCCAGCCGCCGGCAATATCCAGCACGTCAAAAAGGCTGCCCGCCGCCAACTGATCCAGAACCTGGCCATCAGCGCGGCTCGCACCCAGCAATTGAGTTCCGCCAGCCCGCACAACCTGTGGCACAGGCACTGCATAATGCGGCACGAAATAGCGTCCAGCAAGCGCCACATGCGCCAGATCGCCGCGCACCGGAGTACGCGCCGGATCGGCGATTTTCATCGGTCCATTCAGCACAAAACATTTGCCATCAAGATCAGAGGTATCGATCAATTGCCTTAAGCCCCGTCGCTACGAACCGGCGCGCTTATACTGCGCAAGGCTTTCAGGCAAGTTAGCGGGACATCCAGACGGGCCGTAACGCTGGACAAGGTGCCGCATTGCAGCAACACTTGTGACCGGGTGAACAGTGAGTGGGGGTCGAACATGGAAGCAGCCGCCGGGATCTTTGAACCGCTGGAAGTGGGCGACACGCTGACCCAGTCCCAGCGCAGGCGCGCGGTAGCGGCGGCAACGATCGGCAACGGTCTGGAATTCTACGATTTCATCACTTACGCCTTTTTTGCCATCCAGATCGGCAAGAGTTTTTTTCCCTCTGTCAGTCCGTTTCTCAGCCTGATGGGATCGCTGGCGACGTTTGGCGCGGGGTTCATCACCCGGCCGCTCGGCGCGCATTTTCTGGGCGGTTACGCGGACCGTCATGGCCGCAAACCGGCGATGTTGATCAGCATGACGATGATGGGCGCGGGCATCCTGCTTTTGGCGTTGACGCCCGGTTATGCGACCATCGGCTATGCCGCGCCGGTGATCGCGGTCTGCGCCCGGCTGATTCAGGGCTTTGCTCTGGGCGGGGAGGTGGGTTCTGCGTCGATCTACATGATGGAAAGCTCAACCTCGGCGCGGCGCGGCTATACGATGAGCTGGCAGGGCGCGAGCCAGAACATAGCGGCGACCATCGGCGCGCTGGTCGGGCTGGGGCTGAGCCTGATTATGAACGAGGCGGAACTGACACAGTACGGCTGGCGCATCGCGCTGCTGCTGGGCGCATCTATCGTGCCATTTGCGCTGGTCATCCGCAATTCGCTACCCGAAACCTTGGGCGGCGGGGTGGGCGAAGTGGCGCAACTGACGCCCGCCGCCGCCGTGCCGCTCTCAACCTATATCCGACCGGTGGTGTGCGGATTCCTGATCATCGCCAGCGGTACAATTGCCACGTATATTTTCAATTACATGGCGACTTACGGGCAGAATACGCTGGGCCTGTCGACCAGCGTGTCGATGGCGGGCGAATTCGTCAACAATGGCATCGGGGTGATCACCGTGATGCTCGGCGGCTGGATGAGTGATCTGCGCGGACGTCGGCCCATCATGTTGGGCGCTCATGGGCTGTTCGGACTGCTTATCCTGCCCTGTTTCCTGTGGCTGACCACGGCGCGCAGTGCCGGGGCGTTTATTGGCGTCAATGTTATCCTCTCGGGCGTCAGCAGTTTTGCCTACGGCGCGATCTATGCGGGGATCAGCGAGAGCCTGCCGCGCTCAGTTCGGGCGCGGGTGTTCGCGCTGGTCTATTCCTTGCCGGTGGCTCTGTTTGGCGGGACGACGCAAATGGTGGTCACCTGGCTGCTGCACGTGACCGGCGATCCGATGTCCATTGCCTGGTACCTGACGGGGGTGACGTTCATCGGGCTGCTGGCGATGCTGGCCATGCGCGAAAGCGCTCCGGTGCGGATGATGGGTGGGTGATGGGCTTGTGACTCACGCCGCGGTATAGCGCGCCCGCAACATGTGCCATGCGGCCCGCAGGCCCAGTGCGTCGCCGCCCTTGGGGCGACCGGGCTTGGCATTGGGCCGCCATGCGAAGGTATCGAAGTGCGCCCAGTCGACGCCCTCGGGCACAAAGCGGTCAAGGAACAACCCCGCCACCGTTGCTCCGGCAAAACCGTTGCTGGGGGAGTTGTTCAGGTCGGCAATGTCGGACTTCAGCCATTCGCGGTAACCTCCGTGCAGCGGCAGCCGCCAGCATGGATCATCGTGCGCAATGCCCGCCTCCAGCAGTGCCGCCGCGGTGGCGTCTTCGCGAGTCATTAGCGCAGGCAGGTCTGGCCCAAGCGCAACCCGCGCCGCGCCGGTCAGGGTCGCGAAATCGAGGATCAGGTCGGGCTTGTCCTCGCCCGCCTTTGCCAGCGCGTCGCCGAGTACCAGACGGCCCTCCGCGTCTGTATTGCCGATTTCTACGGTGATTCCGGCGCGGGAGCGCAACACGTCGCCGGGGCGAAAGGCGTTGCCGGCTACTGCGTTCTCCACTGCCGGAACGAGCAAGTGCAGGCGCACGGGCAGGCTGTGTTCCATCACCAGCCGCGCCAGCGCGATAGCATGCGCCGCGCCGCCCATGTCCTTTTTCATCAGCAACATGCCTGCGCTCGGCTTGATATCCAGCCCGCCGGAATCGAAGCATACGCCCTTGCCGACCACCGCCAGACGCGGGTGTTTCGGGTTGCCCCACAGCAGTTCGATCATGCGCGGCGCAGCCTTGCGAGCCGCCGCGCGGCCGACCATGTGGACCATCGGAAACTCACGCTCCAGCGCATCGCCAGTGGTCACGTGCAGCTCTGCCGAGTGCGCCTTGGCCAGCATGCGGACAGTAGTTTCCAGCTCGGCGGGTCCCATGTCTTCGGCTGGCGTATTAACCAGATCGCGCACCAACGCCGTCGCCGCCGCCTCGGCCAGGGCAGGCGCAATCGCCTTCGCCTGCCCGGTTAACAGGATACGCGGGCCTTCGTCGGGCGAGTCGGAGCGGTAGCGGTCAAAACGGTATTGCCCGGTCACCCAGCCGAACATAGCCGGGCCGGGTTCTCCGTCAGCGCGGCGATAGGTTCCGGCGGGAAGCATCTCGGCCAATTTGGCCATGCACCAGCTGGAAAGCTCGTCCGGATTGGCCACGCCTGAGACAACGAACCAGCCCTGACCATCAGGCACGATGGCATATTCATACCCCGCTCCGTTGAACTTCTGCGCCTCCACCGACGCAGTCTGAGCAGGCGTCAGCCGCTTGGCCCAATCGGCGTAGCTGGCTTTGCTGACGAGGTGGATGGCAATCGCGGATTGGCCACGGTCGGGCTGGATCAGGGGGTGTTTGTCAATCATCGTAACCATGGATAGTCATGCGAGTGCCGAGAGCAAGCATCTTGGCACTCGAAAAAGCGCTCGCAAACCGCTATGGGCGCTGCATGACACAATACCAGACCGTCGAATCAAACGATACCGTGCTGCGCGACGGCACGATTAAGCTGCACAACGCCGAAGCTTTTGCCGGGATGCGCGCCGCTGGTAAGTTGGCCGCCGAAACGCTTGATGCGCTGACCGATTTTGTCCAGCCGGGGGTGACCACCGGGGCGATTGACGATCTGGTGCGGCAGATGACGCTGGACGGCGGCGCGGTGCCTGCCACGCTCGGCTATCGCGGCTTTGCGCATTCGTGCTGCACCTCGATCAACCATGTAATTTGCCATGGCATTCCTTCGGACAAGGCGCTGAAAGACGGCGATATCGTCAACATCGACGTGACCCCGCTGCTCGACGGCTGGCACGGCGATTCCAGCCGGATGTACCTTGTTGGCGATGTGCCGCTGCGTGCGCGGCGACTGGTCGATGTGACTTACGAATGCCTGATGCTGGGCATCGAACAGGCGAAGCCGGGCAAGCACTTGGGCGATATCGGCGCGGTCATTCAGGCCCATGCCGAGGCCAATCGTTTTGGCGTAGTGCGCGAATTTTGTGGACACGGCGTCGGCCGCTTGTTCCACGATTCGCCCGAAATCGTCCACGCAGGCCGCGCCGGTACCGGTCCACTGCTGCGTCCGGGTATGTTTTTCACCATCGAGCCGATGATCAATCTCGGCAAGGCGGCGGTGAAGATGCTCGATGATGGCTGGACGGCGGTTACGCGTGACCGGTCACTTTCGGCGCAGTTCGAACATTCGATCGGGATTACCGAAACCGGCTGCGAGATTTTCACGCTCAGCCCCAAGGGCCTGCACAAGCCGCCGTACTGAGCCGTCTACCCCCGCGCCGCACGAACCGCTGCTCCAGCGGCAAACGGCGCGATGGCGAGCAGGCCCAGACTGACGGCGGCTGTCAGCGCCAAGCCGGATTCGCCGCCCGTCCCTAGGCTACCCGCGCCAAACACCAGCAGCGGCACCGCCATCGGGATCACCAGCAACCCTGCCAACGCCGCGCCGCTGCGCAGGCCTGCGGTCAATGCGGCGACGGTAACGCCAAGCGCGGCAAGGCCCGGAGTGCCGACCAGCAAGCCCAGTTCGACCAGTCGCAACGTCGGTCCATCAATCCCCAGCAGCGCGGCGGCGGGCAAGGCGGCCAGCATCAGCGGCGGGCCGAAGCTGAGCCAATGGGCGAGAATGCGCACAGTAATCAGCCACTCCTCGGCAATGCCGCGCAAGGCCCACTGATCGAACATGCCGAGTTCCAGATCGGGCTCGATCAGGCGGTCGAGCGGCAGGATAGCGGCCAGCAGCGCCGCCACCCAGATCACGCCGCCGCCGGTCCGCGCCAGCAACACCGGATCGGGACCGACCGCGAAGGGGAAGATCATCGCCACGCACAGGAAGAACAGCAGCGGCAGGATCGCTCCGCCGCCGCGTCCGCCAAGTAGCAAATGCGCCAGATCGCGACGCAGCAACAGGGCGAATTGGGCGATCACGGGGCAAAACTCGCAAGGTCGAACTGCCGCATGCCGGGCAGCGAGAACGGTTGATGGCTGGCAATAACGCAAATGCCGCCCGCCGCGCAGTGATCGGCGGCCAGCGTTTCAACCAGCGCCGCACCGTCGCGGTCAAGCCCGTTCAGTGGTTCATCAAGCAGCCACACCGGCACTTGCTGGCCTTGCAACCGGGCAAAGGCGGCGCGCTTTTTCTGGCCGGTGGAAAGATAGCGCACCGGCACGTCGAGCAGATTGGTCAGGCCCAGTCGGTCGGTAATGCCTTCGCGCGCCAGCTCGTCCAGCCGGTCAAACCCAGCCCAGAACGCCAGCGCCTTGCCCAGCGGCAGACCGGGGTCGAGCGCGGTTCGTTCGTCGATCAGACCGAGCGCGCCGTGACGTCTGATACTGCCGGAAAAGGGCGCGGATAGTCCGGCCAGAATGCGGATCAGGCTGGATTTGCCGACGCCATTCGCGCCGACCACTTGCGCCGCCTCGCCCGCAACCAGTGCTACCGACAGCCCGCGAAAGAGCACCCGCTCACCGCGGCGGCAGGAAAGGTCAGTCGCGGTCATGCGGCAGTCTTGCATCGTCAGGGGCTTAGGTGAAAGGTGACGCGCTGCCAAGGAGAGTGAAAATGTCCATCCCCAAGCTATCCGACGCGGAGCGAGATGCGGCGCTGGCAGAACTGACCACGTGGCATTTGCGCGCCGATGGTCTGGCTATCCAGCGCGATTTCACCTTCGCCGATTTCAGCGAGGCGTTTGGATTCATGGCCCGCGTCGCGCTCTATGCCGAAAAGGCGGATCACCACCCGGAGTGGTCGAACGTCTGGAACAAGGTCCATGTGACCCTGACGACGCACGATGCCGGTGGCCTGAGCGCGCGTGACGTGGCGATGGCGCGGGCGATTGACCTGTTCGCCTGATCGTTATCGTTTGCCGAGTTGGCGCAACTTGGCTGGGGTCCACCGCGCGGCGAATGCCAATTTCCTCGCCGTTTTGCCGACCACATTGTGCAGTTTCTTACCGTGGACGGCCTGCCACACGGTTTCGGCAACGTCCTCGACCGGGGTGAATTCCAGTTTGGCGCGCATCACGTTTTCGCGCATCAGGGTGTTCGATTGCTTGCCCCCGGTTGCCGCCAGCAACGGTGTGTCGATGAAGCTGGGCATGAGCGAGCAAACGCGGATGCCGTCCTTCGCCCACTCAACGTCCAGCGCTTCGGTCAGCCCGCGCACGGCAAATTTCGATGCCGAGTAGACCGCCATGCCGGTCGTGCCGTAAATTCCTGCCGCGCTAGATGTGTTGACCAGTACGCTGCCGGGGGCCGCGCGTTTGAGGTGCGGGTAGGCAGCTTGCGCCCCATTGACCACGCCGCGAAAGTTGATGTCGATCAACGCGTCGATTTCCTCTGGCGCAGTCCCGGCGAACGACCCGCCAAAGGCCACCCCGGCGTTATTGAACAGCACGTCGATGCGCCCGCCGCTGGCGATGGCAAAGGCGTCCAGCGCTTCATCCCACTGCGCCCGGTCACGCACGTCCAGCTTGTGGCGATAGCTATAGCCGCCGGGGAGCAGGGCTTCGGTTTCAATCATCCCGGCATCGTTCACGTCACCAAGCCCGATGAACCAGCCGCGCGCGCCAAACAATTGTGCAACCGCCCGGCCAATGCCCGAACCGCCACCGCTGATGAAAATTGCCCTGCGTTCGCTCATTGTCATGCCTTCAATTCACGCACCATTCGCGGGCTGGGGAGCGTGTTGTTCGTCGACCGAGCGATACCACACCATCTCCGCTTTCCATCCCCGTTCACGCACCTGATTCAGGAAACGCTGTGACCAATCCGCGCCGAGCGCGCTAGCTGGGGAATTGAACAGTTTGGCATCAAACGGCCCCTTGCCCGATATCAGCACGATGCCCGACCAGCCGGGGTTGGTGGTCAGCAGTTCGACGCGGAATTTGTCGCCGCCCATCGGCTTGGTATGCCGCGCGGCGAGGAAGGCTTTCCGGTCCGCATCGATCTGCTGCATGCCGTCAGTCTCGCCGACGCCGACAATCGTGAAGTCGTCGGCAAACCCCGTCAGATCAAGGTTGAAAATCGCATTGGCCGCCGGGGTGCCCGCGTCCTTGCCATATTCGCTACCGAGCGGGTTCATCTCGAATTTCGGCTGCGCGACAGACAAGTGGCCGATGCCGCTGGCCCGGGCTTGCGCAAAAGCCTGAACCGGACCGCAGAAGCTGGCTGGCACGGGGGCGACTTCGTCGTAATTGCCCGAAACCCCGCTGATACCGGCGGCGCGCAGCATCTGCTCAATCTGGCCCACTGCCGCCGGGGTGTTGCCCGACACGCCGCGCAGACTGAGGCCGAGCTTGCCGCCAGTCATGTCGATATTGGCGACATCGAGCCAGCTGCACGGCACTGAATGGAGGCCGGAATCCAGCACCGTGCGCGCGGCGGTCACCGGGTCGGCGGGCATTGGCGGGCTCCCGTCCGCCGCTATTGCCGCGCCCGCAGCGGGCTGGTCGTTGCTCACGGCCTTGAACGCAAGCGAGATCAGCATGACCGCGACGATCACGCCCACCACCACGCCTCCGCCGATCATCGCGCCGCGCTTGCCTTGGAGCAAAGGTGGCAGGTTGAGCGATTTTAGGAATCCGGGGATGGCGGGCAGACTTTTCGCTGCGCCCGTTTGCTTTCCGGGCTTGGGCGGGTGCGCCACCCAAGCAACAACTTCGTCCATCGAGCGAAAACGCTCTGCCGGATCGGGCTTGAGCATGCGCTCCAGCAGCGGGCGCAATTGTTCGGGGATTGGCGACAAGTCCGGCCCGGCCCGGCGTTTATCCACCGCGTCGACAATCGTGCCGCCCATGTCGACATCACGCCCGCGCGCGACCGCCAGAATGGTTAGGCCCAGGCTATAGATGTCAGTCCACGGCCCGACTTCGCGGCCATAGGCACCCAGTTGTTCGGGTGCGACGTAATTGAGTTTACCCGCAAAGCCATCGCCGATGATCGTACCGGAACTGGGATCAAGGTCCTTGGCAATGCCGAAGTCGATGATTTTCGCCCGGTCAAGCTGCCCACCTTCGAGCATGATGTTGTCCGGCGAAATGTCGCGGTGGATTGCGCCCAAGGCGTGCGCCGAGGCAAGGCCGGCGGCGAGGCGGCCTGTCAGTCCGGCAAGGTTTTCTGGGCTAGGCTTAAGCTCACGTAATACGTCGGACAGGTTCTGGCCATCGACATATTCGGTGACGATATAGAACACGCCCAGTTGCGGTTCCTGCGCCAGCACGCGGTACTGGACCAGCGCCGGATGGCCGAGCCGGGTGAGGGTGCGCGCCTCCTTGCGGAACATGCCCAGCACCGCCGGATCGGTGGCCAGGTGCGGCAGGATGACCTTGATCGCCACCCGTTCTTCCGAGCTGACATTGATGCCTTCAAACACCTCGCCCATGCCGCCGCGCGCGATGAAGCGGCGGACTTCAAAGATGTGGTTGAGGACATCGCCAATCTGGATGCGGCGCGGCTCACCGGTGTGCGGCGTGAACGAGGTGGGGGTGGAGAGCGAGGTCGGACGGGCGAAGGCAGGCGGGGCTGTTTGCGCTGGGGGTGGCTGCGGCAGAAGGCCAGTTCCGGGTCGATAGACTGTCCGTTCGTTTTCCGAGGGAGCCTCTGCTGGTACGGCGGGCGCCGGGATTGCGGATACTTCAGGCAGTCCGGGGGGCGTGGTTTCGCCTTCCAACTGGCCCGATCCGCTGGGCAGGGGGGGGAGTTCAGGCGCGGGAATTTCCCCGGCCAGAGGTTCCTCCACAGCGTCCCTCGCGTCCTCCGCAGCCGACACTATCGGTTCTACAACTTCTGCTGCTTCAACCGGCACTCCCCCGAGACCCGGCGTCTGTTCGCCCCCCTTATCGGTCATGGCGTAATACCGTCCAGCACCAGCAAGGTCGGTTCGTTGACCGCCACCAGCGCGACCGTGATGTTGTCAGGCGCGCCGCGTTCAAGGCACAGTGCGATCATATCCTCAGCCGCGCCGTGCGCCTTGTCGGCCAGCATCGCGGCGATCTCGTCATCGCTGACAAGTCCATGCAAGCCATCGCTGCAGAGCAGGAACACATCGCGCGGTTCAACGGCGTCGCGGATGGCGTCGATCTGCAAGTGTTCCTCGACCCCCACCGCGCGGGCGAGAACGTGCTTCATCGGATGATCGGCGGCTTCTTCCGCCGTCAGCAAGCCGCGCTCAAGCATGGCTTCGACTTGCGTGTGATCAGTCGACAGCTGGAACAATTGCCCGCCGCGATACAGATAGGCGCGGCTGTCACCCGCCCACAGCACGGCAAATTCCGTCCCCCGAACCACCAGCCCGACGAATGTCGATCCCATCTGCGCGCCAGCCTCAACCGACTTGGCAAAGATTTCCGCATTGGCGGCCTGTACCGCGTTTGACACTGCCTCGCATGCGCCTTCGAGGTCGTGCGGGATGGCCACGCCGTCCAACCGGTTGACGATGGTTTGCGAGGCGTAGCGACCATTGGCGTGGCCGCCCATGCCGTCGGCAACCAGCCATACGCCGGATTCCGGCACGCTGATCTGGCTGTCCTCATTCTCGCTGCGGACTTTGCCGACGTGCGTCGCGGCGGTATCGTCTAGGCGGTAAGCCGGGCTCATTGTGCAATCTCCAGCATTGCCGAAACCACGCCATGCGGGAACCGGCCAGCAAGGACAAGCGCCGGACCGTCTTCGCCCAGCAGCGCCCATTCGGGAGCGTCGGGGCTCCACGGCAAGTCTATCCCGGCCAGTTCCGCCGTCATCAATGTATCGGCATCCCACCCTTCCGCAAAGCCCTGGCACAAGGCCGCCAGACATGCGCCGGACATCGCTGCGGCTTCGGTTGCGTCGGCGGCAGGCGCGGCCATGATCACCGGAAATCGCCGTCCGACCTGATCGACAGATGCGCACATGGCCCCGCCATTCCAGCCGCCATCGTCATTGCGATCGATGAAATTCCACGCCGGGGCATAGTCATAGCGGGCTTCGAAATCGTCGGACAGGGCGGCGCGCGCCTGCTCCATTTCGGCGGAAAGCCAGCGGTCCAGTTCATCACGCCGCGCCATCTCCAGCCCGCGCGATATGAAATCGCCGCGCACCGGCAGCTTGCCGAACAGCCAGCGGTTTGCTGCGCCGGGCGTTACAGCACCGTTGGGCAACGAAAGCTCCATACACCCGCGCCGCGGATAAAGGGGTTCTGCTCAGTGGGGAAGGTGACCTTGAAGGCGACCGTTTTGGTGCCAGTGCCAAATGTTGCATAAACCGTGCCGCCGCGCTTTTCGAAGCGGGCCTTGTCCATCAGCCGGAACAGCGCCCACGGTCCCGTCGCCGAAACGTCCAGCACTTTCGCGCCCGCAGAATTGAGCGTGACTGAGGCTTGCGGCACGTTACCCTGCGCCGACCACACCACCGGCCGCTCGCCGGATCCGGCGGGTTCGAACTTGTACTGGCTGGCCCCGACATTGAGGTCGGCCGAATCGATCCCCGCGCCAAATGTCTTGGCCTCAAACTTCACCGTCAGCCCGCCCATCAGCAGATCGCGGAGCTGGCGCGCTTTCAGGAATTCATCGGGGCTGGAGGGGGACAGGCCAGTGGTAACCGCGCTGGTGGCGTTCCACCGCCACACCGGCCCGCTCATATCGAGCAGCGGCATGATCCGCTGCTGCAGGAACGCATCGACCGTGCCGTTCATCGCAAATGTCCGCTGGACATCGACCAGCGAGGCATCGGACGGGTCTTGGCCCTCCGCGGTCTTGCCATAGAACGGGTACTTGTCCCGGGTCGCGGTCTGGCAATCGGGCAGGATCGCCTTGCTATAGGCTTCGCTGATCGCGCCTTGTGCGGTGCTTACCGACGCGCTGCTGCCGCCGTTCATCACCGAGGAGACAAAGCCCTGCATCTGCGGCGGCGCGCCGCCCGCTCCGCCGCCCGCCGTCATGGCGTTACCCATCGCGGTCGCCATCTGCGCCTGCACCGCGTCAGAACCAAGGCCGCCCTGCATCATACCCGCCGAAATGACCGCCGACGCCGCCTGCTTGATGGCCGCGACGAACTGGTCGATCGGGGCCTGATCATTCGCGCCGCCGATGTATTCGTGCAGTGGTTTGAAGTAGTTGGTGATCTCGGTCCCGGCATCGAAACCAGTGCCGCCGGTTGACAGCTTTGAGCCATTATCCGCGACCCGGCCAAAGCGCGAGGCCGAAATCGCCTCACCCATCATCTTCTTGCCCGCCGCGCTGCCGCCGGTGAAGGTGGTGTTTTCCTTCAATTGCAGCAACAACTTTTTGAGCGGCGAGGGCGAGCGGGTGAACGATCCCAGCGCAGCGGCGTCCTTGAAGTAGTTCGCGGGCTTTGGCAGCGTCGCGATCTTTTCCCACGCTGCCTTGTAATCCTCGGCATAACGCATCGCAACGCCGGGCCGGACCTGCCCCAGTTCCAGCTTGGTGCCTTCCATATTGGCGGCATCGCCCAGCACCCAGATGTCCTTTTCCAGATCGGACGTGACCGTCGCCAGCCCTACCTGATAGGCTTTTTCATAGCCGGTGCGGGTGAAGAAAAACGGCACTTCGGCGGCCAGCACTTCCGCCCCGTTGGCGAATGCCTGAGTATCTCCGGCGGACAAATATTCGGTTGCCCGCCACGGCGCTCCCGCACTGGAAATGGCCTTTTGTTTCAGCACCGCATAGGCGCGGTCGGCCATGCTCAGCGTCTGGATGCCCGCACGCGCGCTGGCGATGACGGTGCCGTCGAGCGGGGCCTTGTTGCCGCCCGGCCAAGCGACAGTATCGCCCAAGATGGCGGTCAGATGCTCGCCCAGTTCCTTGCGGACGGGTGCTCGATCCGCACCGGGGAATTGCTCGTTGGCCCAGTCCGACATGACCCACGATTTGATCGTCCCCTGATCCATGGGGCCTTGGCCGCCGAGCATCAAATAGACCTTGAGCGGCTGGTATAACGCCATCGGATCGCTGGCATTGGCGGCCATGTATTTTTCAAGCCGCAGCAGCAGGCGCGGCAATAGAATGCGGCGCAGGCCGGTCAGGTAAGCCTCACGCGCCAGTTCGGCCTGACCGGACTGATACAAGCCAAAGCGGCGCAACAGGCCGGGCTCGCCTGATTCCTGTTGCGCATAGCCTTGCGGCAGATCGCGCAAAGACCGCAGGACGTTCAACGATTGCTCAAGATCGGGATCGGTGTCGCGCACTTCGGCCAGATCGACGCCGGTCTGGTGGATCTGCGTCGCGGCTTCAGCCGATGTCGCGGACAAGTCCTTCAAGAAGCTGTAATTACGGCCAAAGCTGACGCCCCATGCCACCAGCACCAGCAGCGATGCCGCCGCGACGCCCATGTAGCCCAACTGGATCCGCCGCGCTTGCCGCCGCCGCGCCGCCGGGTCGGATTGCACCAGCCCGGCCTCGTTGAACACCACATCGGTGAGCATGCGGTTGAGGAAATAGGCGCGGCCTGAACTGCCGGAGCCACCTCCCAATCCTCCACGGGCCAATCCTCCACGGGCAGGCGCGGCGCTCGGCTGGAATACATCGGCAACCCCCGACAGGATGCGGTCGAGCGGCGCGCCTTCCTGCACGCCGCTGGTCAGATAGAAGCCGCGCAGCCGTCCGGTCGGTGCATCGCCCGACAGGAACGCACCGTCCACGAAGCGAGCGAAACGGTTGCGCAGGGCCGCCAATTGCGTCGGAAAGCCGAGGATCAGGCTGCGGCGCGCGACGTCGACCTCTTCGTACAGCCGCTTGGCCTGACGGTCACCCTGAGCGATCACCATCTGGTCAAACGCGCCAACGAAATCGTCGATGCGCGGCTTGTCATTGTCAGCTGGCAGCGTCGCGCCGAGCACCGCGCGGCGGCCTTCGACGTCGAGATCGTCGTAGTATTCGACAAAACCGGCGATCAGATCGGCCTTGGTAATCAGCAGATAGACCGGCATCGCCACTTCAAGCGTGGTGCGGATTTCGGCGATGCGGCGGCGCACGAGGCTGGCGTGGCGGTCCAGCCCCGCACGGTCGCTGCGTAGCAGTTCATCCGCGCCGATGGCAACAATCACGCCATTGATCGGCGACAGCGGACGGTGCGTTTTCAGCAGCGTAAGGAAGCTTTTCCAGCCCTGCGAATCGCTCGAAGCGTCCGAATCCTGCGTGGTGTAACGGCCAGCGGTATCGACCAGCGCCGCCTCGTCAGCGAACCAGAAATCAAGGTTGCG
>JBDUBN010000017.1:0-15983 GCA_040004085.1 Novosphingobium sp. | reverse complement strand
ACGTTCATCGATCCCGCCGATGGTGTCTCGGTGCGCTAACATGGCCTGCTCCTTTCATCTGCCATAATGTACGCCATATCGGCGTACAATTCAAGATCATGTATGCCGTGTCGGCGTACAAAATCACAGCGCGCAGAGAATCAAAGATATTCTCGAGCACACGGACGTCACATGAACGAAATATCGATTCCGGCGACGCAGATGTGCGGCTTGCCATGCCGTTGCTTGTGTTGAGGGTCAGACCTGATCCGAGCGCGCCACTGTAACGGACGTAGGCGTTAAGCATCATTCGACGATGCAAAGTCTTCCCTTGTGCTGAATCTATGATAATGATCATCCTGAAATGGATATGGAGAGAATCATGGCCACGAGCCCGGCGCCCGCGAACAATTTGCCCTTTTTCCCGCCCCCCCGCGACATGAGCAAACCGTTCGATCCACCGCCGCAGATGCTCGAATGGCTCAAAATGCCCGGTTTGCCAAAAGTGCGAACATGGGACGGGACCGAGGCGTGGGTGATTACGCGCTTTCGCGAGGCACGTAAGGTTTTGGGCGATCAGCGCTTCAGCGCCGATCCCACTAAGCCCGGCTTTCCGGAGAAGAGTGCCGGATACAAGGGATCGATTGGGCAGGACAAGAATATCCGCACCATGGACGATCCGGAACATGGTCTGGAAAAGCGCTTTCTGGCGCGCGATTTCGCGGTTACGCGGCTCAACGAAATGCGCCCCGCTATCCAGGCCAAAGTCGATGCTCTGATCGACGAGATGCTGGAAAAGGGGCCTCCGGCCGAGTTTTTCGAGGATTTTGCGCTCGCCATCCCGACCATGGTGATCTGCGAGATGCTGGGCGTGCCCTATGGTGATCGCGACTGGTTCGCCGAACGCAGCTATACCTGTCTCTCGTCCGAGGTGGACGTCTCCCAGTCCGAAGCGGCTGGCGCCGACCTTTACAACTATATTGACGGGTTGATTGACCTGAAGGAGCGTGAGCCGGGCAACGACTTGATGACGCGCCTGCTCGAAGAAGCGGTGCGGCCGGGCTTCAAGACGCGCAAGTCGGCGGTGGAACTGGCCCGTCTGGTGCTGATCGCTGGACATGAGACGACTGCGAACACGATTGCGCTCAGTGTCGCCGCGCTGCTCCATTATCCCGACCAGCTCGCCCTGCTGAAGGCTGATCCGTCGTTGACACGCAACGCTGTTGAGGAATTGCTGCGCTTCCTGTCGGTGGCGCATACCGGGCGTCGGCGGGCTGCCACGGTCGATATCGAAATCGCCGGAACGCTGATCCGCGCTGGAGAGGGTGTGATCATCGCGAACAGCGCTGCTGATCGGGATGAGACTGAGTTCGGAGAATCTTTCGCGCTCGACCTGCAACGCAAGAACGCGAAGATGAACATGGCGTTTGGCTATGGCAATCATCAATGCCTGGGGCAGATGCTGAGCCGGGTAGAGTTGGAGATCGTCCACTCCACCATCTGGCGGCGTATCCCAACGCTCGAGCTTGCCATACCGTTTTCGGAAGTTCCCTTCCGGGAAGACACATCCGTCTATGGCGTCCGCGCTTTGCCGATCCGCTGGTAGCGCGCCGTCGCCGTGCGCGGGCAAGGGGGGACGCGCACGACGGCAACTGATCGTCTCGCGAGCCTCAAGGCGTAAATTTGGGCCAACCTTGGGCTTTGGTCGCCCACTGATAATCAATTATATTGATTATCATGAAATAGGCTTTATGTCATCTCCCAGAATCATTTGCTGAGGGGATCGACTTGACTGAGGTGCTGACGTCCGGCTCGTCCAAGGATGGAAATCACTTCGAGGATTTCCATTTCGGGCAGCGATTGCGGCACGCGACCCCGCGTACCGTGTGCGAGGGCGACCAGAGCCTTTATATTGCGCTGACCGGCGCGCGACAACCGATCTTCTCGTCCCGTCCGTTAAGCGTCGCGCTTGGCTATCGAGATCGTCCGATCGACGACTGGCTCGTCTTCAATATCGCTTTCGGCAAGACCGTGCCTGACATATCGGCCAACGCGATCGCCAATCTGGGTTATGCCGATGTTCGTTTCCTGGAGCCGGTCTACGCGGGCGACACTCTATCGGCGATTAGCGAGGTGATCGGCATTCGCGAAACATCGGGTGGGGCGAGCGGCGTCGTCTATGTGCACTCGACTGCCTACAATCAGGACGACCGGCCCGTACTGAGCTGGATTCGCTGGGTGCTGGTGCGCAAGCGGGACGCGGCGGCGCAGGTGGAGGCCAGCGCGGTGCCGGTCCTGCCGTCAGCGGTTGAGGTGGCGAATTTGGTGCTACCGCCCATTGTCGTCGATGCTGAAGCCTTCGCGCTTGCTTCGGGTTCAGGCCGGTTCTGGGACGATTTTGTCGCCGGTGACCGTATTGACCACAGCGCTGGCATGACGCTGGACGAGAGCGATCATACGCTGGCGACGAAGCTCTATCAGAATAACGCCAAGGTGCATTTCGATGCGCTGGCGATGGCGCAGACGCCGCACGGCCGCCGGCTGATCTATGGCGGGCATGTGATCTCGGTCTGTCGGGCGCTCGCTTATGAGGGACTGGAGAATATCGTGTCGACGCTGGCCATCAATGGTGGCACGCACCGAGCGCCGACGTTTGCCGGCGATACCCTCTACTGCTTCTCGCAGATATTGGAGAAGATCGAACTGTCCGACCGTGCCGACGTCGGCGCGCTCCGGTTGCGGCTGGTCGGCATTCGCAACAATCCGGCAGCGGGCTTTTCCGACCGGATCGCGGTGGACGGAAAGGAACGCTTCCACCCTGATGTCGTGCTGGATCTTGATTATACGGTTTTGGTCGCGAAAGCGGCGCAGTGATGCAAGAGGATGAAGTGATGAATGACAAGGTCCACCCCGCCGACGCTTTGTTCGATGGTGAGAAGGTTTTCCCCGGCATACCGACTTGCGAACACTTCGCCGGCAGCGAGAAGCTGATCCTGAAGGCCTTTGCGCTTCAGGAGGAATATGGACCGATCTTCGACATCACCTGCGACTGCGAAGATGGCGCCGCCGCCGGCCAGGAGAGACCGCATGCCGAGATGGTGGCGCGGGTGATCGCGTCGGACTCCAATAAGTTCCGCCAGGCGGGCGTGCGTATCCATGATCCTTCGCACCCGCATTGCCTGGCGGATGTGGACATCATCCTGGACGGTTGCGCCAACGAGATCGCCTACATCACAGTGCCCAAGACGCTGTCGGCCGAGGCGCTCTCCGAGGTGATCGACTATATCCGCGAGGGCTGCAGGAAGCGCGGGATTGAACGTGAGATCCCTATCCATGTGCTGATAGAGACCCATGGCGCGCTGGCCGACATCTGGGAGATCGCGGCACTACCCTGGCTCCAGGTTCTCGATTTTGGCCTTATGGACTTTGTGAGCGCGCATAATGGGGCGATCCCATCGTCGGCCATGCGCAGCCCCGGGCAATTCGAGCATCGCCTGCTGGCGCGGGCCAAGAGCGAAGTCGTTGCCGCGGCACTGCGCAACGGCGTCGTTCCGGCGCACAATGTTTGTCTGGACCTGAAAAATGCCGAGGTCGTTCATGGCGACGCCAGCCGGGCGCGCAACGAATTTGGCTTCCTGCGTATGTGGAGTATCTATCCCGCGCAGATCAAGCCGATCGTGGAGGCTATGCGCCCCGATTTTTCGGAGGTGGAGGATGGCGCTGCGATCCTGCTTCAGGCGCAGTCAGTCGATTGGGGGCCGATCCAGTATAAGGGCGAGTTGCATGATCGCGCGACCTATCGCTATTTCTGGGCGGCGCTTCAGCGCGCCATGGTGACGGGCGTGCCCGTGCCGCAGGATGCGCGGGAGGCGTTCTTCGCATGAGCGCGTCGCTCGAACTGTCCTCTGTCCGGGACATCGATGAGGACGCATTGATCGCAACCTGCGAGACCGCGCTGCGGGCGGTTGAGTGTTACGCGGCGAGCGCGCTCGCCAATATACGCACGCTGGTGTCCATCAATGCCCGGATCGATCCGGCTACACTTGAAACCTTTCAGCGCGAGGCGCATGGGGCGGCGTGGGTATCGACCTATGCGACCAGCCTTGAAACCCTGCTTGGCTGGGCCAAAGCGCTTAAGGGCAATGGCCGACTGGGGTCGGTCGAGCGCGCGATATTATCGCTGGGCTTCGGCGAATATCTGGGCCAGATCACCGGCGGTATCCCGATCAGCCAAGTCGAGATCGTGCGGCCTTCGGACCTTGGCCTGGTGACAGAGGCAGCCGCGCTGGCGGCTGACCCTGCCTGCATGAGCCTGATGGCCGCGGGCGGATTGCGGGCAAGCCGCGCCGCGGTGATGGCGGGCCTTCGCGACGGCAATTTCGGCGCGGCGGAGCATGGTGACGAGGTGCTGGAGATGATGGCGGATCAGTTCCACCGCTTTGTCGAGGCGAAAATCCTGCCGGCGGCGCATCAGTGGCATCTCGACAATGCCTACATCCCGCTGGAAATCATCCGGGAAATGGCTGATCTGGGCGTTTTCGGCCTGACCATTCCGGAGGAGTGGGGGGGCACCGGCCTTGGCAAGCTGGCCATGTCGATCGCCTCGGAGGAACTATCGCGCGGCTATATTGGCGTCGGGTCACTGGGCACCCGCGCGGAGATTGCAGGCGAATTAATCCGGCTTGGTGGGACAGAGGCGCAGAAGATGCGTTATCTCAGCGCCATCGCATCAGGCGAGATTCTGCCGACGGCAGTGTTCACCGAGCCCGATACCGGGTCCGACCTTGCTTCGCTCAAGACGCGGGCGGAACTGGTGGAGAAGCCGGACGGCACACGCGTATGGCGAGTGACAGGCAATAAAACCTGGATCACCCACGCGGCGCGCGCGGACATCATGACCCTGCTGGTGCGGACAGATCCTGCCGAGAAGGGCTATAAGGGCCTGTCCATGCTGCTGGCGGAAAAGCCGCGCGGTGATGATGCCAATCCCTTCCCCGCCGAAGGGATGAGCGGCGGCGAGATTGAGGTGCTGGGCTATCGCGGCATGAAGGAGTTCGAGATCAGCTTTGACGGGTTCGAGGTGCCAGAGGAAAATCTGCTTGGCAGCGTGCCGGGGCAGGGCTTCAAGCAGTTGATGGAGACCTTCGAGGGCGCGCGCATCCAGACGGCTGCGCGTGCGGTGGGCGTGGCCCAGTCGGCGCTGGAGATCGGTCTGCGATACGCGCGCGAACGACGCCAGTTCGGCAAGCCCCTGGAGGCGTTCCCGCGCGTGTCGGACAAGCTGGCCTGGATGGCGGTGGAAACGATGATTGCGCGCCAGATTACCTATTTTGCAGCGCGTGAGAAGGATGAAGACAAGCGCTGCGATATTGAAGCCGGCATGGCCAAGCTGTTGGCGGCGCGCGTCGCCTGGTCCAATGCCGACAATGCGTTGCAGATCCATGGCGGCAATGGCTTCGCGCTGGAATATGCGATCAGCCGCGTGCTGTGCGACGCTCGCATCCTTTCTATCTTCGAGGGCGCGGCGGAAATCCAGGCGCAGGTGATCGCGCGCGGTCTGCTGAGCAGGCCGGGCAGGAACTGACCATGGCTGGGCTGTTACAGGGACTGCGCATTGTGGAGCATGGCGCTTTTATTGCCGGGCCGTTCTCGACGATGTCGCTGGCACGTTTCGGCGCGGAGGTGATCCGCATCGATCCGCTACAGGGCGGTATCGATCATACGCGCTGGCCCGTCACGGCGCAGGGGCGGAGCCTCTACTGGGCGGGCTTCAACAAGGGAAAAAAGTCGATCCGTATCGACCTGCGATCGCCCGAGGGACAGGAGGTCGCCCAGCGGATCGTGACTGCACCGGGGCCCGATGCTGGGCTGTTCGTTAGCAACCTGCCGGCCAAGGGATGGATGGCGCCCGATGCCCTGCGTGCGCTGCGTGGCGACCTGATCATGATCAGCATCGTGGGCAGCCGCGACGGCAGCACCGCGATCGATTATACCGTCAATTCGGCGGCGGGCTTTCCGCTGGCGACCGGCCCTGCGGGCGAGACGGGGCCGATCAACCATGTCCTGCCGGCATGGGACCTGTTGTGCGGCATGACCGCATCGACCGCATTGCTGGCGGCGGAACGCTATCGCCAGCGCACGGGCAAAGGCCAACTGATCCGGATCGCGCTGGCCGATATCGCCTTCGCCGCTGTCGGCGACCTTGGCCTGATCGGTGAGGTGGAACTGAACGGACACGGGCGCGCGCGCTACGGCAATGATGTCTACGGTGCGTTCGGTCGGGATTTTTCGACCGCCGATGGCCGTTACGTCATGGTGGCCGCGGTCAGCCAGGGCCAGTGGGTCGCGTTGCGACGGGCGACTGGCATAGAGGCACAGGTCGCCGACTATGAGGCGGCGCACGGTGTCGACCTGATGTCGGACACGAGCCGGTTCGAGGCGCGCGACGCCATCGCCGCGATGATGCAGCCGTGGTTCGGCGGACAGACGCTGGAAACGATCCGCAGCCTGCTCGACGCGAACAAGGTTTGCTGGGGGCCATATCAGACGTTCGAGCAGATGGTGACTGAAGACCCGCGCTGTTCGACAAAGAATCCTCTGTTCGACGCGGTTGATCATCCGGGCATCGGCACCATCCTGACACCCGCGTCGCCGGTCGACTTTCAGGAAGGCGGAGCGGTGGCCGCTTGCGTCACGCCGCTGCTGGGGCAGCATAGCGACGAGATACTGGCCGATCTCGCGGGCCTGAGCGATGGTGAAATTGCCCGGTTGCACGACAAGGGTATAGTCGCGGGCGCCGACCCGATCGGCTGAGGTCGCCGCGCACTCCTCGTCCCGTGATGGAGCGGATAGGGAAGCTGGGCATCATCCGTCGGCGAGCATCGCCAGTAGATTATGTTTCCGACTGCGGTTCGAACATCAGGTCGTTGAAGGGCAGGTCGAACAGGGCCGCGATTTCCTCGCGAGCCAGTCGGTGCGCGGTTGGAGCGACATTTCCTTAGTCGATTTCGAACAGGGCCGCAGCGCCCATCCCGCCACCGATGCACATCGTGACGACCACGCGCCGCGCATTACGGCGGCGTCCCTCTATCAGTGCATGGCCGACTAGCCGGGATCCTGTCATACCATAAGGGTGGCCGATGGAAATCGACCCGCCATTGACGTTGAGCAACTCGTCCGGAATGCCGAGCTTATCCTGGCAATAGAGAACCTGCACTGCGAACGCCTCGTTCAGTTCCCACAGGTCGATATCGCCAATAGTAAGGTTGAATCGTTCCAGCAGCTTGGGCACCGCAAAGACCGGGCCGATGCCCATTTCGTCAGGACGGGTGCCCGCGATGGCCATGCCGACATAGCGGCCAAGGGGGGTGATGCCGCGCCGTTCCGCTGCGTCGCGATCCATTACAACACAAGCTGAAGCACCGTCCGACAACTGGCTGGCGTTACCCGCAGTGATGACACCGTGCGGACCGACGACGGGTTTCAGTCCGGCAAGTCCCTCCAGGGTGGTTTCCGGGCGGTTGCATTCGTCCTTTGCCAGCGTGACTTCCTTGAAATCAATAGCGCCAGTGGCCTTGTCGGTTACCTTCATCGTTGCCGTGACCGGCACGATCTCGTCGTCGAACAAGCCAGCGTCCTGCGCAGCAGCGGTGCGTTGTTGCGAGCGCAGTGAATAGGCGTCCTGCCGTTGCCGCGAGATGCCGTAGCGTTCGGCAACGATCTCGGCGGTTTCCAACATCGGGATGTAGATCCCGCTGTTCATCGCGACCAGCTCCGGGTCGGGTGTCACGCGCATTTCCGGCGTCTGGACCAGCGATATCGATTCGACGCCGCCCGCGACGACAGCATCTGCGCCTTCCAAGATCACATGATGGGCTGCATTGACGATCGCCTGAAGCCCTGACCCGCACTGGCGATCAAGTGAATAGGCACCGACGCCGTCAGGCAAGCCGGCGCGCAGGGCAGCAGCGCGAGCCACCGTCGTCTGGACGCCTTGTTGCAGGCCGGCACCAATGATGACGTCATCGATATCATCGCCGGAGAGGCCTGCGCGCTCGATGGCGGCGCGAATGGCGTGGCTAGCCAGCGTCGGCGATGCGACATTGTTAAAGGCGCCGCGATAGGACCGGCCAAGCGGCGTCCGGGCTGTTGATGCAATGATGGCCTGACGCATTCTCACTCTCCATATTTCTCGCCTGTCGCGCGTTCTGTGCCACTAGCCGATGAAACGGCGATAGACAAATCCATAATAATGATTATCAGAATGCTTAGGTATCGAATCTGGGAACGAGAAAGTAATGGGTGTTCAAGGAGGGGCCGTCGCTATCGTCACGGGCGGTTCGCGGGGGATCGGGCGTCAGGTCGCGGAACAATTGCTGGCAAATGGCTGGAACGTTTGCATCACGGGCCGCAAGCAGGACTCGCTGGATGAGGCGGTAGCGGAGATGGCGGCAGGGGACCGGTTGCTCGCTGTCGCAGGGCGCGCGCAGGACGTCGAGCATCAGAATGACGTCATCGGGCGCCTGATGGACCGATGGGGCCGGATCGATGGGCTGGTCAACAATGCGGCGACCTCGCCGTTCCTCGGCGATCTGGTTGATGCGAGCGCAGCGGACATCCAGCGTGGTTTCGCCACCAATTTCATGGCGCCCTGGTCGTGGATCAAGCATGTTTATGAAGCATGGATGCGCGACAATGGCGGGTCCATCGTCAATGTGGCGTCGATTGGTGGCACCTATCCTGTGCCACGCGTGGGCGTGTATAACGTTACCAAGGCCGCGGTCATCCACATGACCAAGCAAATGGGTCTGGAGATGGCGCCCAAAGTGCGGATCAACGCGGTTGCGCCCGCCACTATCAAGACCGATTTTGCCAAGGCCAAAATTGAAGGCCGCGAACAGGAAGTGGCTGACCAGTATCCACTCCGCCGTCTTGGGACGCCGCAGGAAGTGGCCGAGGCGGTCGTCATGCTGCTGGAAGGCAAGCTTGGCTGGATGACGGGCCAGACGCTGATCCTGGATGGTGGCGCGTCGCTTATTCAGGGCGTGCGGTGAGATAATGGCGAGTTGGCCAACGGACATCTGCCTCGCCGATCATATCCGGCCGGGCGACACAATCAGCTGGAGCCATGCCGGCGCGGAGCCGATCACGCTCATCCGCCAGTTTTTGGATCAGCGGCATGAGCTGGGCGGGCCGGTCGGCGTGTTCCTGACAGGAGTGAGTTTTTCCAATATTCTGACGCCCGAACATGCCGATGTGATCCGTTTCCGGGGCATTGGCGGTCTGACCGCGCCACGCGCGCTGGCCAAGGCGGGCAAGCTGGAGACTTTGCCCAAACGCTATTATGATTTTCCGCGCCTGATCGCCAACGATCTTTTGCCGATCGACGTGCAGTTTGTGACGGTCAGCCCGCCCGACAAGGACGGCTTCTGTTCGTTGGGCGTCACTGTGGGGCTGACCAACGACATTATGGCCAAGGCGAGGGTCACGATCGCGGAGATCAACCCGCGGATGCCGCGCGTTGCGGGCGACACGCGCGTGCATATCGACCGCTTCGCCGAGGTGATCTGGTCGGACCGGCCGCTCGTGTGCGGCCCCGCACCGGTGGAGGATCCGTCACCGGCAGTGATGCAGATATGCGAGAATATCGCCAGCCTGATCGGGGATCGCTCAACGGTGCAGATTGGCATCGGATCGATCGGCGTGATGCTGCCCAAGGTGCTGATGACGCGCACGGACATCGGCATCCATTCCGCGATCCTGACCGATGGGCTGATGCGTATGATGGAGGCGGGCGTCGCGAATGGCCGCGCAAAGGGCATCGACACCGGTATTGCCGTGGCCGGTGAACTGATCGGTACCGAGCGTCTCTATGCTTTCGCCAACGAAAATCCTGGGGTCGCCCTGCGCGGTACCAGCTACGTCCTGTCGCCCGATACGTTCGAGGGGCTGGATCGGCTGATCTCCGTCAACAGCGCGCTGGAGGTGGACCTGTCCGGGCAGGTCAATGCCGAGACGTTGGGCGGCATCAACGTCGGCGCGATCGGCGGGCAGGTCGATTTCGTGCGCGGTGCATCCCTTTCGCGGGGCGGTGCTTCCATCATCGCACTTCAGGCTGCGGCCAGCAACGGCAAGTCGCGTATCGTCAGCCGCCTGTCGGACGGCGTCGTCACCACACCGCGCGCAGAAGTGGGCTTCATCGTGACTGAATATGGCGTGGCTGACCTGCGCGGCAAGACTGTGTCCGAACGAGCGGAGGCGCTTGCCGCCATCGCTCATCCCGATCACCGCGCGGCCTTGCTGCGCGATCAGGGAGCAGGTTGATGGCGAGGTCTGATCATATTGGAAAGCGGAGACTAAGCCATGTATGTTGATGCGTCCGCAGCTGCGAGCACGGGCGATCACGCAGACGATGTCTATCCTTCGCTGCCGTCCGCCGGTGCGATACTGGTGTGCTGCATGCTGGGCTACGCGCTATCGCTGTTAGACCGGCAGATACTTTCGCTCATGGTCGATCTGGTTAAGGCGGATCTTCAGCTCTCCGATGTTCAACTGGGCCTGCTTCAAGGCCTGGCCTTCGCGATTTTCTACAGCTTCCTCACCGTACCTTTCGGCGTGCTTGCAGATCGCATCGTGCGCAAACGGTTGGTCGCGGCCGGCATCGCCTTCTGGAGCGCAGCCACCATAGCCTGTGGATTTGCCAATGGCTTCTGGTCACTGTTCTTTGCTCGCATGTGTGTGGGTGTTGGCGAAGCGGTTCTGATTCCATCGGCCTATTCACTGATTTCCGATGCCTTTCGCCGCGATCGTGTCGTAATGGCCGCGTCGATTCTGGGTTTCAGCGGTCTGGCGGGGGCGGGTATCGCTATTCTCGTAGGTGGCCTCGTGATCGATATCGTGGCGCACGCCAACAGCCTGCCATTCGGATTGATGGGAGTAGCGCCTTGGCGCATCGTCTTCGGAATCGTCGGCATCCCTGGCTTGTTCGTCGCCTTGTTGTTCCTGATGCTGCGGGAACCTGCGCGCAAGGGCGCGCTTCGCGATGAAAAAGGGGCGGCAGTCCGGTTGCCGTTGAGGGATACGCTGCAATTTATCTGGCGGCGGCGTCGCATCTATCTGCCGCTTTATGCTTCACCGGTCATTCTGGGTACAATTATCTATGGCGCGATCAGCTGGTTTCCCGCTTTCCTGGTGCGCAATTTCGCGCTGAGCTACACCGATGTTGGGCTGATCGCCGGGCTTATCCAACTGGGTGGGGCACTGTGCGGTGCTGCCCTGGGGCCCGCAATTGCAAACTGGATGGTCCAGCGCGGTCACAAGGACGGACATTTACGAGGTCTGCTCGTCGTCGCCCTCTGCACGATCATTCCCGCTATAGTCGCTCCGCTGATCCCGAGCCTGGTCCCCATGCTCATCGTATGGACGATCGCGCAGATTTTGTTGGGCAGCTATCTTGGTGTGTCGATGGCGGCGCTGCAATTGCGCACGCCCAACCAGATGCGAGCGCTCAATTCCGCCATCTGCATGTGCCTGGCGACACTGATCGGTGCCGGGGTCGGCGCACCCGTGGTCGGCGCCATCGCGCAATATGGGTTCAATGACGAAAAGGCGCTGGGCTACGCGCTGTCGATCCTCAACTTGGTCTGCGCGCCCACTGCGGCCCTTTTGATCTGGTCCGGTTTGAAAGCGCATAGGGCCGACCCATTTCTTTACGGAGAATGGACCGGCGCAGACCCCCAGCAAGAAGGCCAAGCCGCATGACGGGCATCAATTCGGTTACATCCTATGTGGTGGAGGATGGCATTGCCGTCGTCACGCTGGATTCGCCGCCGGTCAACGCGCTGGGTCATCAGGTCCGGCTGGGTATAGCTGCGGGTCTGGACCGGGCCTTCGCCGACACGGGCATCGACGCGGTCGTGCTGATATGCGGTGGGCGCACCTTCTTCGCGGGCGCCGACATCAACGAGTTCGGCAAGCCGCTCGCTTCGCCTGTGCTGCGAGAGATCGCCGTCCAAATGGAGGGCGCGAACAAACCAGTCGTCGCCGCCATTCATGGCACCGCCCTGGGCGGCGGCCTTGAAACGGCGCTTGCCTGCCACTGGCGCATTGCCGTGCCTACCGCCAGGCTGGGGTTGCCTGAAGTGAAGCTGGGCATCCTTGCAGGTGCGGGCGGGACACAGCGGCTGCCCCGGCTGGTGGGCGCGGCCAAGGCGCTCGACATGGTGGTGAGCGGCGAACCGATCGACGCGAAAGAGGCGTTCGAGCTTGGTTTGATTGATGCGCTCGCGGACGGCGACCTGCGCGCTGATGCGACCCTTTTCGCGCGGGCGGTGGCGCAGCAGGAAGGAGCGCTGCGGCGCGTGCGCGATATGCCTGCGGCGCAGGCTTCCGCCACGCTGTTCACCGACTTCCGAGCGGCCAATGCCGAGCGCCTAAAGGGGTTCGAGGCGCCCGAAGCAAGCATCCGCTGCATCGAGGCGGCGACAGTTGAAGATTTCGATGAGGGCATGCGGATCGAACGCAGCCTGTTCGAAGGGCTGGTGACGAGCGCTCAGTGCGCCGCGCAACGCTATATCTTCTTTGCTGAACGTGAGGCGGCGAAGGTGCCGGGTCTGGTCAAGGGCGTGACCGGTCCGTCGGGCGATATGGTCGGGTTCATCGGTGCAGACGAAATCAAGGCGCTGATCGATGCGGCCGGGATCGAGATAGTGCCGCCGCGCGCGGATATTCTCGTTCTGGATGGAGAAGGCACGCCAGACAGTGAAAACGCGGTTGCCATAAGGCTTGCGCCATCGCCCGCAAAGCTCATGGAGTTTCTGAAGCATCCCGGCTTGTCCGATGGCGCGCTTGCGTCCGCGCTGGCTTTGGCAAAGCGGCTGGAATTGGCCAGTGTCGTGACCTTGTCGGGGGATCGCTTCATAGGGCAGCGCATGGCCGATCAGCTGGCCAGGACGGTCCGCGATTGTGTCGGCGACGGTTTGCCCGAGGCGGACTTGCGCGCCACGGCTGATGCGTTCGGTATCGCGATTGCGCCGGCTGGTGGCGCGCCCGAAATTGGCCGGCCGCTGGAAGGTGATGCGGCACAGGGGGTGATCGAACGGCTGCTCGCCCCGCTGATCAATGAGGGCGCGCATATGTTGGAGGAGGGCGCGGCGGCGCGAGCGTCTGACATCGACATCGCTTGCGTCAAATCTGGCCTGTTCAAGGCCTACCTTGGCGGGCCGCTGTTCCAGGCCGGGCAACTGGGGCTGTTCCGGATCATCGACACACTGATCGAACATCAACAGCGCTGGGGCGACGCCCATGGGCCGTCGCGCCTGCTGGAGCGGGTCGCCGGTAACGAGACAGCGCGGCATGAATGCAAAGGAATGACATATGGCTGAGGCCTATATTTGCGACGCTGTCCGTACCGCGATTGGCCGTTATGGCGGCGGGCTCTCGGCAGTGCGCCCCGACGATCTGGGTGCGGTACCGCTCCGGGCGTTAATGGAACGCAATCCCTCCATCGACTGGGGCGCCGTGGATGATGTCATCTTCGGCAACGCCAATCAGGCCGGTGAGGACAATCGCAACATCGCTCGCATGTCTGCCCTGCTGGCCGGGCTGCCGGTGGATGTACCGGGCGTGACCGTCAACCGCTTGTGCGGATCGGGCCTGGACGCGCTTGCCACGGCGGCGCGCGCGATCAAGGCAGGCGACGCCGACCTCATCATTGCGGGCGGGGCGGAGAGCATGACGCGCGCGCCCTTCGTTCAGGGTAAGGCAGACAGCGCCTTTTCCCGCGCTGTGCAGATGTTCGACACGACCCTTGGCTGGCGCTTCATCAACCCGGCGATGCGCCAGGCCTATGGCGTCGATGCGATGCCCGAAACGGCGGAAAATGTCGCGCAGGACTATCATGTGAACCGCGAGGACCAGGACAGGTTCGCATTCGAAAGCCAGATCCGCGCCGCGCGTGCGCAAGAAAACGGGCGGCTGGCGCGCGAGATCGTTCCCGTCTCCATCCCGCAGAAAAAGGGCGACCCGGTCATCTTCGATCGGGATGAGCATCCGCGCGCGACTAGCCTGGAGGCGTTGGCGAAGCTGAGGCCCATCGTCCGGCCTGACGGTACCGTGACGGCGGGTAATGCGAGCGGCGTCAATGACGGCGCGGCCGCGATCATCGTCGCATCGCAGGAAGCGGTGCGCAAATATGGCCTGACTCCGCGCGCACGCGTGATTTCCAGCAGCGTTGCAGGTGTGCCTCCGCGCGTGATGGGAATTGGTCCCATCCCGGCGATCGAGAAGCTGCTCGCGCGGACCGGCAAGGCGATTGGCGAGATTGACATTATCGAACTGAACGAGGCGTTCGCCTCACAGAGCCTGGCTATCACCCGCGCCTTCGGCCTGGCCGACAATAGCGAACATGTGAACCCCAATGGCGGCGCGATCGCGCTCGGCCACCCGCTGGGTGCCTCCGGCGCGCGGCTTGCAATCACGGCGGTCGAGGAACTGGTGGAGCGCTCCGCTGACCTCGCCATCTGTTCGATGTGCATCGGCGTGGGACAAGGGATCGCGGTGATGCTCCAGCGGGTCTGAAGCGCCGCGGTCACGTGCGGCTGATCGAAGGCTCTTGTTACCAGATATAAATAGATTATGATGAATACAATGAATAGGGATACGGAACCGATGAAAGTCAGTGAAATTCTCTCCGCATATCCTTTCGAGGAGCGGATTCCTGTAAGGCTGTTCCAGAAGCTCGCAAAGACGGACCGCGATCTCATTGTGGACGCGAAGACTGGTATCCGCATCACCTATGCGGAGCTCGCCGCGAAGGTCGATGCACTGTCGGAACGGCTGGAAGAACTGGGCGTCAAGCCGGGCGACCGGGTGGCTTGGTCCGCGCCCACCGGCCCGGATGCGATAATCATCTGGATGGCGATCGCGCAACTGGGCGGGATCGATGTGGGCATTGGCGACGTGCTCAAGGGGCCATTGCTTGACCATGTTCTGAGCGACAGCGCGCCCACTGCGCTCGTGATTGATCCATCGCTGACGGCTGGCCTTGCCAGCCTGACGGCGGAGCGGCGGGCCGATTTCCCCGGCGTGATCTATACCCGCGAACCGAGTGATCCGATCGGCGAAACGGAGATGGTGCTCGATCTATCTTCCGCAGTTGCGCCGACGGCGGCGGGCAAAGTTTATGACGTGCCCATCGATGTAAGGACGCCGGCGACAATTATCTACACGTCAGGGACCACCGGGCCATCGAAGGGCGTGTTGCTTTGTCATCACCAGCAATTCTTCACCGGCGCCACCTACACCGAATATTTCCGCATCGACGAAGGATCGGTTCTCTACCATTATTCGCCCTTCAACCATGTGAGCGGGCGGCAACTGGTCGTCGCGGCGATGATCACAGGCAGCCTGCTGGTCATGCAGGAGCGTTTTTCGATCAGCGGATTCTGGAAGGACATCAATGCGCACAAGGTGACGCATTCGATCACGTTGGGGTCGGCGGTTCCGCTGCTGCTCTCGAACCGCGATCCAGCCGCGCGCAACGAGGGGTCGCTGCGCTATGTGTGGGCTTCGCCCGCACTGCCGCAGCTTTATGCCGAGTTTGCCGCCAAGTTCGATTTGAAGGTGATCTCGCCCTATGGCAGCACGGAGACCGGCACAGTCGTACACCCCGGCATCATTCCGGATGATCCGGGTCCGGCCGGCAATAGCGGCCGGCGTCCGCAATATTTTGAACTGGAGGTCGTGGACGACAATGACCATCTCTGCCCGCCCGGTGTGGTGGGCGAGATCGTGATCCGGCCGAAATTGCCCTGGACCACTTTCGTGGGCTATCTCGGTCGCGATGGCGCGACTGCGCAGACCACCCGCAATTACTGGTATCATACCGGCGACCTGGCCCGGATCGACGAGGACGGCTGGATGTTCTTCGTTGACCGCAAGCAGGATTTCATGCGGGTGAAGGGCGAAAATGTCTCTTCGACCGAACTGGAGCAGATTTTGCTGAT
>JBDUBN010000239.1:0-4708 GCA_040004085.1 Novosphingobium sp. | reverse complement strand
GCGGCGGCCTGACCGGGCTGCAGGACAAGCGGGTCGGGCTGATCGGGACCGGTGCAACGGCCGTTCAGGTAGTTCCACAACTGGGCAAGTGGGCGAAGGAGCTGTATGTCTTTCAGCGGACGCCCTCGTCGATCGATGCGCGCGGCAATCGGCCGACCGATGACGAGTGGGCAAAGTCTCTCAAACCGGGCTGGCAGGCCGAGCGGGTGGAGAATTTCAACCGGCTCATGAGCGGCCTTCCTGTAGAGGAGGATATGGTCGCCGACGGCTGGACGGAAAACTTCACCAATCTGTACCTCGGCGCGGGTGCAAAGAAGTTCGCTGACCTTGACCTGCCGCCCGATGTACTGGCTGAGGTGGTGGACCTGGACCTGATGAAAAAGAACCGCGAGCGGATCGCGTCGATTGTCAATGATCCAGGGACAGCAGAGAAATTGATGCCGTATTTCAGGCACTTCTGTAAGCGCCCTTGTTACCATGACGATTATCTGCCGATCTTCAACCGGCCCAACGTCCATCTCGTGGACACCGAAGGCCGCGGGGTTGAGACGTTCTCCGATCGCGGCATCGTGGTGGGCGACCAGGAGTACGAGCTGGATTGCGTAATCTTCGCCACAGGGTTCGACACCAATGTGCGGGCCTCGCGTTACACCAACGTCGGGGGTTTCAGCATCTATGGGCGCGATGGACTGAGCCTTGCCGATAAGTGGGCGAGCGGTGGCCGGTCACTCCACGGGCTGCACGTTCATGGCTTTCCGAACCTGATCATCCTCTCACCGATCCAGTCGGCCTATGCGTTCAACTGGCAACGCATCGCAGACGGCCAGTCCGAGCAGGTCGCCTACCTGATCACGGAGGCGAAACGTCGCGGCCTTCGTGCATTCGAGGCCACGCAGGCGGCAGAGGACGACTGGGTCGCGAGCATTATCTCCAAATCCGGAGTGCAGGTGGAATTCCTGCAAGCCTGTACGCCGGGTTATTTCAACGGTGATGGGAAGCTCCCTGAAACCGCGGTGATCGACGGGGCCTATGCCGGGGGGAACATCGACTATTTCGAACTGTTGGCGGAATGGCGAAAGGAAGGTTCGCTGGCCGGCCTGAATCTGGGGCCTGCCGACTGACGCGAAGGATATTGTAAATGGATTCCCTGTTTTCGCCGCTCTCGTTCCAGCGCGGTCCGCCGATGGCCAATCGCTTCATGTTGTCACCATTGACGACCTGCCAGAGCAATGCTGACGGCACCCTCTCGGAAGAGGAATTGCGCTGGCTCACCATGCGGGCGCAGGGCGGTTTCGGCCTCACCATGACCTGTGCAATGCACGTCCAGAAATCCGGACAAGGCTTTGCCGGGCAACTCGGCATCTTTGCCGACCGGCACGTTGAGGGCCTCACTCGTTTGGCGGGTGCGATCAAAGAGCAGGGTTCCCTTGCCATTGCCCAGATCTACCACGCGGGCATGAGGGCCCTTCCCGAGGTAATCGGAGAAGCACCGGTCTGCCCTTCGGACAACGAGGCGTTCGGGGCACGCGCCATGACCCTGTCTGCGGTCGAACGGTTTACCGATGACTTTGTCATGGCCGCGATGCGGGCCGAACAGGCCGGGTTAGACGGCGTCGAGATTCACGGGGCGCACGGATACCTTATCTGCGAGTTCCTCAGCCCCGCTCTTAATCAGCGGACTGACCGTTATGGCGGCGACTTCAACAACCGGGCGCGTCTGTTGCGCGACCTGATCACCGGCATACGCCAGAGCTGCGGCGCACAGTTCAGCGTCGGCGTCCGTCTGTCGGCTGAGCTGTTCGACCTGCGGTTGGCCGAAATGAAGCTGCTGGCCGAGGAGCTGATGGTCGGCAGTCAGATCGACTACCTCGACATGTCGCTGCTGGCTGTGTTCAAGCAGTCGAAAGAACCGGAACACCACGGGCCGACCGTACTGGAGCATTTCACCGCGCTGAAACGCGGTAATACCCGGCTGGGAGCCGCCGGCATGATGTGGAACGGCGAGAATATCGGCCGGGCTTTCGCAGCAGGGCTGGACATGGTGGGCGTCGGAAGGGCGGCCATCATGCATCACGACTTTCCGATCAGGATGCGCGAGGATATGGCCTTCAATCCGGTGAAACTGCCGGTCTCGCCCCACTACCTTGCGGCCGAGGGCGTCAGCCCGGCCTTCATGCAATATCTGGTCGAGGGTTTTCCCGGCATCGTCGCCAGGAGCGCTGCGGAGGCAGAAGGCGCCATGGCCGATGCGGATAGTCTTGTCGCTGCGGCCACGTGACCAATTCGCCCCTTTCGTCGACCGACGGGACCGAGGGTGGGGGCGCCGCAGTCGGTTGCGACCCGGTCGTGGCTGGTCCGGGGCGCTTTCAAAAATTCGCCGACCTGACGTATCACGAAGGAGAGAAAATATGGACCAGCGATTCGAAGGCAAAGTAGCGGTCATTACCGGCGGCGCGTCTGGCATGGGGGAAGCGACAGTGCTCACCTTCCTGCGCGGCGGCGGCAAGGTCGTCGTGGGAGACCTCAATGTAGAAGTAAGCACATTCAAATCGTTCGGTGACAGCGTCCATATGCACCAAACCGACGTCGGCGACCAGCCGCAGGTGCGGGCGCTCATCGAAAAGGCAGTCAGCCACTTCGGCCGAATCGACTGTCTGGTGAACAATGCCGGCATCGGCAATCTTACCGCGACGGAAGATATCCAGGTAGAGGAACTTGACCGGATATTCAGGGTCAACACGGCCAGCGTGGTCTATGCCTGCGCTGCGGCCATTCCGCACATGCGGCGGCAAGGTGGCGGCTCCATCGTCAACAACGCCTCGACTTCCGGCCTGTTTGGCGACGCGGGCATGCCGGCCTATAACCTGACCAAGGCCGCGACGGTAAACTACACGCGCTCGTTAGCGGGAGCCGTGGGGCGCGACAACATCCGGGTGAACTGCGTATGTCCGGGTGACGTGAACACTCCGATGTCTGCGGTGCTCCAAACCATTCCCAAATTACGCTCGGCTTGGAACGCCGTAGTCCCGCTCGGCCGCGCGGCAGAAGCCACCGAAATCGCTGAAGCCATCGCTTTCCTGCTGTCAGATGCGGCATCATATATACATGGCGTCGCTCTCCCGGTGGACGGCGGGCTGACCTCGCAGACAGGTTTAACCGACCTTAGGCCGTTCATTGCCGAGATCATGGCCGAATAAGCGGCCGTTGATGACCGCTCTCAAGGCAAATGACGCCGCCCTCAATCCGGTAGACAGCGCCGTTCTCGCTGCGTGTTTCACCTAGGCCGAGAGCGGCGGCCAACTGAGCCACTTCGGCGGGATCGTTGAAGCGCGGTCCGCCGACTGTTTCCGAACGGGCCGCGCGCACTTGGGGCGGCTGGCCGTCTAGAATCGCAGCCATCATGCGTCCTCTGACGGCCCCGGGGGCAATGCAGATCACCTGAATGCCATGCCCATCCCATTCGGCTGCAGCTGCGCGCGTCAGCCCGACCACGGCGTGCTTGCTCGCGATGTAGGCCGAGAGGTTGGGACCGCCGCCGAGACCCGCGACACTTGCTATGTTGATGATGCGTCCGGAACTTTGGACAGCCATGAACGGGATGACGTGCTTCATGACCAGAAACATGCCGACGACGTTGACGCCCAGGACACGGTTGAATTCCACCAGCGGGTAATCGGGGATAGCGCAAACCGGCCCCTCTATCCCGGCATTGTTGTACAGCAGGTCTATTCGTCCGCGTTCGCTCTGCGCGCGTGACACAAAATCACTGACGCTCGCTTCGTCCGTCACGTCGCCTTGCAGTGTCACCAGGGCGTTGTCGGGGAATTCGTTCGCGAGATTGTCCAGAGCGTGGCGCTGGTGATCGACCGCCATAACAAAGACGCTGCGGGCAAGGAGCGCGCGCACCATTGCCCGACCGATGTCGCCCCCGGCACCCGTCACCAGAGCGGTCATGTCTGCGGCGGACATATCCGATCTAGCCAGCCGTATAGCCGGCATCGACCATGTGGACCGAACCGGTGACAGCGCGTGCTTCCTCTGATGCGAGGAAGCAGATCGTTGCGGCGATGTCGCTTGCCTGGGGGAGGCGGCGCAGGGTGTGCGCCTGCGCAAGCGCATCCCACTGCTCGCTGGTATAGTCTTCGGTCATCGATGTGCGAACGAAGGTTGGGCAGACCGCCACGACGCGGACATTCTGCGGTCCCCAACTGAGCGCAGCGGCCCTGGTCAGGCCAATCACGCCGTGCTTGGAGGCGACATAAGGAGCGCCGTCACCGTGACCGACGACCCCGCATATGGAGGAGAGATTGACTATCGCGCCGCCGCCTGATGCCACAATGTGCGGGTACTCCGCCTGCATCGAGTGGAATACCCCTGTAAGGTTGATGGCGATCGTCTTGTTCCAGATTGCGGCCGCCACGTCCTGCAACGGAGTAGGAATACCGCCAATGCCTGCGCTGTTGACTGCCACGTCAAGTCGCCCGAACTCACGCACGACCTGCTCCACGGCGACGCTCAGACTGGCGGGATCGGTAACGTCGGCCTCGCAGGCAAATGCCTTGCCGCCAGCCGCAACGATCCGCGCAGTCGCGGCGATGGCGGCTTCACTATTTATGTCGAGTATGCCGACCGCAGCGCCCTCGGCGGCGAGGCGTTCGCAACACCCGAGTCCCAGCCCCGAGGCACCACCTGTGACCACCGCGACTTT
>JBDUBN010000238.1:0-4731 GCA_040004085.1 Novosphingobium sp. | reverse complement strand
GTGCGTCCCCAGCCGGTCATCACTTCGTCGGCGATGAACAGCACGCCATGGGCGGCGCAGATGCGGTGCATTTCGGCCAAGACCCACGGCGGATAGATCAACATCCCGCCAGAACCGAGCACCAGCGGCTCAACGATGAAGGCGGCGGGTGCTTCGGTGCGGCAGGCCATTTCCAATGCGTCCAGCGTGGCTTGCTCGCGCCCAGCCGCCGGAAACGGCACGGTGCCAACGTCGAACAGCAGCGCCGCATAAGGCTGGTTGAACACGCCGCGCGCGCCCACCGACATCGCGCCAATGGTATCGCCGTGATAGCTGTGCTCCATCACCATGATGCGGTGGCGCGGTTCGCCCCGGTTGGCCCAATAACCCAGCGCCATCTTCAGCGCGACTTCGACGCATGTGGAGCCGGAGTCGGAAAAAAACACATGCGCCAAGGGGGCGGGCATCAACGCCACCAGATCGCGGGCAAGCGTTTCGGCGGGTTCGTGAGTCCACCCGGCAAAAATCATTTGATCCAGCCGCCCCGCCTGCGCGGCAATCGCGGCCATGATTGGCGGATAGCAATGGCCGTGCGTGGTCACCCACCAGCTTGAAATCGCATCGATCACCCGGCGGCCATCGCGGGTATAAAGCGCCGCGCCCTCGGCCCGGTCAACCAACGGGATCGGCTCGCCAAGCCCATGCTGGGTGAACGGATGCCAGATGGGAGATGTGGTCATATCAGGCGATCGGTGCGGATATTGGCGGCAAAAGCAGCCGCTAACGTGTTCGCATCCAGCGGGTCAAGCCACGGCAAGCGGCCCAGATGCGGACAATGCCCAAAGCGCACAATCGCCGCCTCGCTGGCCGCATTCTCAGGCCCGACAAATGCCACGCCCGCAACCTCCAACCCGCGCGCGCGCAGGGCTTCTAACGAGAGTAAGCTGTGGTTTATCGTCCCCAGACTCGTGCGCGCGACCACGATCACCGGCAACGCCCAGGCGGTAAAAAGATCGGCGGCGAGGTGATCCGGGCTGAACGGCACCAGTGCCCCGCCCGCACCTTCGATCACCAGAGGCCCCTCGCCGGTGGGTGCGGCAAGGCTGGCCGGATCAATCGTCACGCCATCGATCCGCGCGGCTTCGTGCGGCGAACAGGGCGTGGTCAGCCGCCATACTTCGGGAAGCACCGCGCGAACGCGGCCGCCTGCCAGCCGCTGCACGATTTCGCTGTCAGTCTCTTCCTCAAGCCCTGCCTGCACCGGCTTCCAATAGCGCGCGCGCAGAAACCCGGCCAGACCAGCGGCAAAGATGGTCTTGCCGACGCCGGTGTCGGTGCCGGTAACGATGTAGCCGCCCGTCACGCGGCGGCGGCCTGATCCAGTTCGCGGGTGGCGGCCGCCAGCACGTCACCCAAGCGGTCGATCTGGGCGGTGGTAACGTTGCGCGTGATCGAGACGCGCAGGCGCGACGTGCCTTCGGGCACGGTCGGCGGGCGAATGCCGCGCACGTCGAGCCCGGCGGCCTGACAGCGCGCCGCCAGTGCCATTGTTCGCGCATCCGCGCCAATGATCACCGGAATGATCTGGCTCCCACCCGCTGTGCCGCCCAGCGGGCACAGCACCTTTTCGGCGTGGCGGACCAGCGCCCACAATTCATCGCGCAAGCCGGGCATGTCGCGCACGAGTCCCAACGCGGCGCGGGCAATCGCGGCCATCAGCGGCGACGGCGCGGTCGAGAAGATGAACCCGCGCCCGCGATTGATGAGGAAATCGCGCATGACCGCTGGCCCGCACAGTAGCGCACCCTCGCAGCCGAGCGCCTTGCCGAAAGTGCGCAAGGTGACCACGTTGCCTCGCCCCTCAAGATGCGCAGCCAGACCCTGTCCTTGCGGGCCGAACAGGCCGGTTGCGTGCGCTTCGTCGATCAGCAGGACCCCACCGTGGCTGTCGGCCAGTTCGATCAGGCCGTCCAGCGGCGCGAAATCGCCGTCCATGCTGTAGAGGCTTTCCACCGCGAACCAAACCGTGCCAGTGCCGCCGCCTCGGCGATAGTCGCTGGCGATCCGGGCGAAGTGATCCAGATCGTTATGCCGCGCCGCCACAGCGGTCGCACGGCCGAGCCGCATGCCTTCGTGGGCGCTGGCGTGGATCAGTTCATCGTGAATGATCAAATCACCGCGCTGCGGCAGGGTGGAGAGCAGCGCCGAATTGGCGGCGTAACCGGTGGAGAAAAACAGCGCACTTTCGCTGCCGAAATAGGCGGCGGCATCGGCCTCCAGCGCCTCATGCTCGGCATGATTGCCGCGCAGCAGGCGCGATCCGCCCGATCCGACCGGCACGCCGCGATCCAGCGCCGCGCGCGCGGCGGCGGCGAGCAAGCCCGAGCCGCCAAGGCCAAGATAGTCGTTGGACGAGAAATCCGCGCCCGCCTGCGGGATGAGCCGCCGTAGCCGCGAAGCCGTGCCCAATGCCGCAAGGTCTGATGCCTGGGCGGAATAGGGTCCACCCGGCATGGTCACTCCGCTGCTTCCAGTGCGGCCGATCCGGCACACGCGCGCATCGGTTCCACCGACTGCATCGGCGTGATCCCAAGCCGCGCAAACAGCGCCGCATCGGCATCATCACCCGCATTGGCAGCGGTCAGCAGGCGGTCCCCGGTGAAGATCGAATTGGCCCCAGCCATGAAGCACAGCGCCTGAGTCGCATCCGACATCGATTCGCGGCCCGCCGACAGCCGCACCATGCTGAGCGGCATGGTGATTCGCGCCACCGCCACGGTGCGAACAAATTCGATGTCGTCGATCTTGGCCAGCGGCGTATCGGCCAGCATGTCACCCAAAACCGTGCCCTTTACAGGCACCAATGCGTTGACCGGCACCGATTCGGGATGGCGCGGCAACGTCGCCAGCGTGTGGATGAAGCCAACCCGGTCAGCGCGCGTCTCCCCCATGCCAACGATTCCGCCCGAACAGACGTTGATCCCGGCATCGCGCACATGGCTCAGCGTATCAAGCCGGTCGTCCATCGTGCGGGTGGTGATCACCTCGGCATAGCGTTCGGGCGAGGTGTCGATGTTGTGGTTGTAGTAATCCAGCCCGGCCTCGGCCAGCATCCCCGCCTGTTTTGGCGTCAACATGCCCAGCGTCATGCAGGTTTCCATACCCATTGCGCGAACGCCGTTCACGATCTCGACGATGGCAGGCATGTCGCGATCCTTGGGATTACGCCACGCCGCGCCCATGCAAAACCGCTGGCTGCCAGCATCGCGCGCCTGCGCGGCGGATTGCAGAACGGCGCGCACGTCCATCAACTTGGTCGCCTTGATCCCGGCATCGGCGTGGACGGACTGGGCGCAATAGCCACAATCTTCGGCGCAACCGCCGGTCTTGATCGACAGCAGCGTGCAGAGCTGAACCTCACCCGCCGCATGATTCGCGCGGTGGACTTCGGCGGCGCGGAACACCAGTTCGGTGAACGGCAATGCGAACAGCGCGGCGATTTCATCGCGCGTCCAGTCCATGCGGGGGGCGGCATTGCTTGGGTGGGTCATGTCATTTCCGAACTGCGCTGGCTTTGCACCCCATTAGTTCGTGATCGCCCAAATATCCAGACGGACTTGCAATGCACGTGCGATCAGCAAAAAGGCCCCCGCCGCGAGACGAGAGCCCTTTTGTAGATTACGTGTTGTCGGCCCGCTTAGTGCGCCTTTGGAGCCGCCAATGCGGCGTTGTCAGGCAGGCCGCCCAACTGGGTCACCAGCTTGGTATAGGCGTCCAGATAAGCCAGCACGATGACCTGACCGATGGCGGTATCCTGATAGCCGCCGCCGCCAGCCGCCGCGAACGTGCCGCCGCCGAACAGGCCGCCACCGCCGCCGCCAAAGCTGAGGTCGGACTTGCGGGCATAGCCTTGCGTCAGCGCTTCTTCCTCGGTCGTGCGGGCGTTGACGATCGACAGGGTGACGTTCGCCTCGCTCTTTTTCACGTTGATGCCGCCAAGCACCGCGCCAAAGCCGTGGCCGAACATCCCGCCAAGGCCGCCCAGCACCGCGCCCGCGCCGCCGCCGCCAGAATTCTTGTTCGAGCTGACGATGTCTGGCTCAAGATAGTAGTCGGCGGCCTTGACCTGGCCCTTGCCGAGGTTTGAACCGCGCTGCAGTTCGCCTTCGTCAGCCATGGCGCGTTCCATCGCCCGGCTCTGCATCGCGCGTCCGCGATTGACGAGGCGGAAGCAGCCCGACTGCTGGACAAACACCTTGAGAATGGCTTCCGGCGAACCGAGGTTCAGCTCGCGCCACCACTGGTTGTCCGGCTCGACAATGGCAATCGTGCCGATATTGCGTGTGCAGTGCGGAATCTGCTGCTCGCCCTTGGCTTGTGCCTGATGGCCCGATGAGCCCTTGTCGGCAGCGAAAGCGGCAGTCGCGCCGGTAACCGCCAGACCGGCGGCGGCTAGGCTAAAGATGAATCTGCGCATGATAGTCATACTCCCCAATTATGACGCTGGCGCCTTGCCCATCAGCCCGATGCTCATCAGAAGCGGACGCCACGAAATCGAATAAATCACATCGTTCTCCTTAATCGTATCATGGTCCCAAGCAATGACGAATGTAGTAATTGTGGTGCGCAGCGTACTCAGGCGGCCATATTGTCGATCAGTCGCGCCTTGCCGATCCGGGCCGCGACCACCAGCCGTGCCGGACCATTGCTACGCTCATCCAGTGGCGCAAGCGAATCGGCATCGCACAGCGC
>JBDUBN010000237.1:0-4732 GCA_040004085.1 Novosphingobium sp. | reverse complement strand
GCGCCGTTGCGCGCCACCTATCCGGGCTATGTCCAGTTCGGCATCAACGCCGGGGTGGAAGTGGGCAACTTCACTTTCAGCGCTTTCGTGCAGAACCTTACCAACAAGCACGGCGTTATCGGTGGTGGTTTCTGGAACCAGACATCCTACAATGAAAAGTTGTTCAACTACGCCCAGCCACGTACGATCGGGGCAAACGTAGAATTCAAATTCTGACCCGATCGGCCGACCGGGGCTCGCGGCTCTGGTCGGCTACTGGGGGCAATGAAAAGCCGCAGCGGAGCATATCCGCTGCGGCTTTTTCGTGTCGAACTTACCGCGACTTCGGCGTGAGCTGCCGATCTTGCTCAGACCGGCCATCGATCAGCTTCGAACCGATGATTTTCCCCGATGCGTCGAGCGTGAGGGTGACCCGCGTCATGCTCCGGTTCTGCCAGTGCCAGCCGTGGATGCCCGAAAAGGCCGCGACATAGCGCCCGGCCTGCCGATTGGTCTTGGTCACGGCATAGCTTTCGGTCAGCGCTGAACCACCGGCGAGGGGATGGGCGTGCATGTCGACATCGAGCGGGCCGTCCGCGCTCCAGGCAAAGGTGATCGGTGCTCCCTTGTCGAGGACGTACTTCAGCTCGATCTCCTCGTAGGGGTCAAGAACATGGGTCCAGTGGTCGCTGACGCCCGGTTCGGCCTCTGGTGCGCTCTGGGTTGGAGTGAACACGCCCTTGCGCTTCAGTCCGCGTTCCAGGAACATCCCCGCCTGGGGGTTAGCCATCCGGGTCAGGCCGCTCGTTTCGCCCAGTCCGGTAAGATCGATCCCGGTTTCGGCCGGAAGAACGAAGACGACGACAATTGCCGCGAGGGCCGCCGCCGCTGTGCCAAGCAGGAGGGGGCTGGTGCGGCGCGGTGCGGGCGGCGGTTGCATATCATTCATGTGGATAGGTACTCCCGTGTCTGGTCGAGAAAAATCAGCGCGCCGCAACCCACCAGCATCAAGTTTACCACCGCAGCCCTTGCAGCAAAGCCGGGGAGCGGGCGCCAGATATTGAGCAGGCTGACGACGAAAAACAGGACCAGAATTTGGCCCAGTTCGACGCCAAGGTTGAAACTGATCAGGTTGACGATCAACCCATCGGGCGAGATTGCGAGGCTGAGCAACTTGGTGGCAAGACCCAGCCCGTGGCACAGCCCGAAGGCCAGCACTGCCAGACGCGAGTTGAGAGTCCAGCCGATCCGGCGTAACCAGCCCGCGTTCTCGGCCCCCTTGTACACCACAGAGAGCCCGATGATCGCATCAACCACGTGGCTGTTGGCGCCGGAGTGGAACAAGACTCCGAGCAGCAGCGTCAGCGAATGGCCGATCGTGAACATCGACACATAGAGCACCACATCGCGCAATCGGTAGAGGAACATCACCACGCCGACGAGGAACAGGATATGGTCATATCCAGTGACCATATGCTTGGCGCCAAGGTAGAGGAACGGGACGATGGCCGGGCCGTGGGTCGCGGCGACAAAGGCACGGTCGCCCTGAGCCACGTCATGGGCCAAGGCTAACTGCGGCACCGCCAGCAGTACGGCGGCGAAAAACAGCGGTAAGGCAGAGCGCGGCGACAACTTCAGCCTGCCGGCTTGGTGCTGGTCTGGTCGGTTGGGGCAAGGCCGCCGGGGACGGGCATGTAAACTTCGTGGCAAGCGCTGCACACGTTGTAAAGAGTGCCACCCGCTTCCAGCACCTGCTCCGGTTTGCGCGCCAATGCAGCCGTTTCGGCTCTTCCGGCTGCGTCAACCAGACCTTGGGCATAGTCCTGCCAGTCGGTGCCCTTGCCCTGTGCATAAGCGGGCTGCTTCAGGCTTTCGCCGAACGTTTTGAGCTTGCGTGCTGCTTCGGCGGTCCGGTTCCATTCGACATCGCTGTGCGGTACGATTTCACGCGCGCCCTTTTCGTCGCTGATGTACTGGACGGCTTGCCAATAGATCTCCGCCTCGGGTTGGACATGCTGGTTCATCGCCGCCTTCACGTCCGCCGGTTGAACCGGCTTTTCTCCGGAGCACCCACCCAGAGCGGTGAACGCGAAGGCTCCGGCTGCCCACATCCGTATCATCTGCATCGTGCTGGCTCCTGTACTGCCGCCGGGTCTGACGCTGTTATGTCAGTCCGGGCAATGTCACGGAACCGATATGCGGTGACCGATGGGTTACAGCGGCGTTACAGCACGTAACAGAGCAGAAAACCTCCCGTATTACAGCCGTTTGAGACCGCCGCTGCATCCTCAGTGCCGCTGGAATGAGCGCCTTTGCAGCCTTCGCGCTCGCCTCGCTGCAAACCGTTCGTCACTTGTCCCGTGGTCGCTGTTGGCCAAGCCATAGGGCAGCGCACGATCCGAATAAAGCAGACGGCGCCGACGGGAGTTTCCGCATGACACGACAGCATAGCGCGACATACAGGCGGAAGCGACTGCACCTGCATCTGGCTGCAGGCGGCCTGATTGCAGCCACCTTGTCCGCGCCGGTTCATGCCGAAACGGAAGACGCCGACCAGCGGCAGGAAATCGTGGTGATTGCGCGCGGCGAGCACCGGATCGGCGATGTTGTGGCTGCCAGTGAAGGCGCAGTGGCCAGCGGCGATCTGGCCAATCGCCCCCTGCTGCGACCCGCCGAACTGCTCGAAGCCGTGCCCGGTTTGATCGCCACACAGCATTCCGGCGGCGGCAAGGCCAACCAGTACTTCCTGCGTGGCTTCAATCTTGATCACGGCACCGACTTTGCACTGAGCATCGATGCCATGCCGATCAATTTTCGCACCCACGGCCACGGTCAGGGCTACCTCGATGTCGGCGGTCTGATTCCGGAAACTGTCGAACGGATCGAATACCGCAAAGGGCCATACCGTGCCGAAGACGGGGACTTTGCCTTCGTCGGTTCGGCCCGGATGACCACTAAGGACCGGCTTGATCCCTTCGCCATGATCGAGGTCGGAGGCTTTGGCTATCGTCGGCTGGTCGCAGGCGGATCGATGCCGGTCGGTAACGGCCAATTGCTGTTCGTCGGCCAGGCCAAGAGCTATGACGGGCCCTGGGAGTTGCCCGAGGATCTGAAGAGCTACTCCGGCCTTCTCAAGTATGGGGTGAACACGCCGATCGGGAATATTCGGTTGAGCGCCTCGGCATATCACGCAACCTGGAACCCCACCGAGCAGATCCCTGAGCGCGCGATTGGCACGTTGCTTCCTGATGCATACGGAACGCTCGATCCCTATCTTACCGGTCGCTCGGATCGGCAGAGCGTCAACTTCAGCATCGACGGCGCAGCGGACTGGCGCCTGACGATGTGGGCGCAGCATTACGATTGGAGCCTGTTCTCCAACTTCACCTACTTTCTGAACGATCCGGTCAATGGCGACGAGCTGCGACAGTACGAAAAGATGTGGGGCTACGGGGGGCGGATCGACAAGCGGTTCTCGCTCGGCAGCAACGTGAGCCTCCAGATCGGGGCAGAAGGACGCGGCGACGATATTTCCCAGGTCGGCCTTGATCACAGTGTCGCGGGCGTGGTCGATTTTGCCCGCAGCCGGTTCGCCGTGAACGAACTTTCCGGCGCGCTCTTTGGCGAACTGCAGTGGAAGCCCACGCCGCGCGTTATGCTGACCGGCGGGATGCGCGCCGATTTCTATCGCTTCAGCAGCCGGGCACTGGCCGGCTCAGCCTGGAGCGGGCTCGTCAAGGACAGCATTTATTCGCCGCGCTTGGGCGCCAATGTCGAGATCGCCGACGGTCTGGCGGTCTACGTCAACTACGGTCAGGGGTTCCACAGCAACGATGCCCGTGGCGTCACATCACCGAGCGATCCGGCCCCTGGGCTGGTCAAAGGCAGCTTCCGCGAATTGGGCGTCCGGTTCGAACGGGGATCATTTGTCGTGACCGCGAATCACTGGTGGAGCCGGATCGCCAGCGAGCTGATCTATGTCGGGGATTCGGGTGCTGTCCAACCAAGCGGGGCCGGAAGCCGCCGCGGTTACGAGATTACCGCCTGGTGGAAGCCGAGCCGCTGGCTGACGATCGATGCGGTGTGGACGGGAGCGACGAGCCGGTACGTTGATCTGCCGGAAGGCGCGAACCACATTCCCGGAGCCTTGCGAAACTCAGGCGAGCTGGGGATTGCGACGCATTTCAATCGCTTCAATGCGTCGGTCCGGGTCCGCCACCTCGGCCCGCATGCGCTGGTCGCAGACGACAGCGCGCAGGGCAGCGCGACCACTCTGGTCAACGGCCGCGTTGCCTTTACGTCAGGCAAGTTGACGCTGTCTATCGAATTGCTCAACGCCCTCAACAGCCATGCCCATGACGTCGATTATTTCTATGCCACACGGTTGCCCGGCGAGCCGCTTGGCGGGGTGGCAGGCTACAACATCAAGATCACCGAACCACGCCAGATCCGACTGGGCGTAAAGGTGGGGTTGTGATGGTCGCTGCAGCGAACATGTCGTCAACTGTACCCGTATCGTACCGTTTCATCACTTGGAGCGGCGCAAACAACCTGTACTTCTATTTGCAAATTGAGCCCAGAGAGGGGAAATTCTGATGTCTATCGCAAGCTTTGGCGATTGGCTTTACGCCACGCCACTATCGACTGCGCTACGGGAAACGACTTGGGTGATCCCCAACATCCAGACCGTGCACATCCTCGCCATCACCGTGGTGATCGGATCGGCACTGGCAACCGAACTGCGCTTTGCCGG
>JBDUBN010000236.1:0-4733 GCA_040004085.1 Novosphingobium sp. | reverse complement strand
AGATCGAGGCGCGTCCGGCGGTTATCCGTGGCCGTATGGTCAACCGGGCCATGGGGCCGCTGGAGAGCCAACTCCGCGAACGCCACGACGCGTCTGATTTCGAACTGCGCACGCAGGACAAATTGGAACCGCAGGCGGATTGAACGGTAAGCGTGTTTTCTGCGCGGTAAGGCTCTTCCCTTCGCGCCGATCACCCGCTAAGCGGCCTTTCCGACCAGTGGCCTCCCTTCGCGGGACATGCCCGCTGATGGGGCGTCGCCAAGTGGTAAGGCACCGGTTTTTGATACCGGCATTCGCAGGTTCGAATCCTGCCGCCCCAACCAGCCGGACGGGCAATTCCAGCAAACACAGTCCACACGGCTCGCCAGTATCCCGATGTCCCAGTAATCGCCGCCATGATCTTGTCGTGGGACGACAATCTGTGACAATTACCTGCTTGACCGTTTTGGCAATAAGCTATTCCACAGGGGCAATGTCTAAAACGAGCAACAGCATGGATCACTCAGACTCCACCGATGTCATCAGTTCGGCGAACGGAAACCTCTTTGCCTTGTTCGAAGCCGCGGCCAGCCGCCATCCGGCGCGCGCGTTCCTGATCACAGAAGGCAACGTCGATGCCCCGCTGCCTTACGCCGGGATGCTCGATCAGACCGGGCGTGCTGCAAGCTGGTTGAATTCTGTCGGGGTAGGGCAGGGCGACCGGGTGGTCGTACAGGCGCACAAGTCACCGGTTGCGGTGATCCTGTACCTCGCGTGTTTGCGGGCAGGGGCGGTGTATATTCCGCTCAACACCGCGTATCAGGAAAGCGAATTGGGCTATTTCCTGTCAGACGCCGAACCAAGCCTGCTCGCCGCCAGCGCTGGTCTGCCTGCTGCGACGGTGGCGTTTGCGGGCACGCGGGCGGTCATTTCGGGCGACCTTCAGGACGCGCCGTGGGCACTGACCAAGCAGGCTCTGCCAACGGCTCAAATGACCTCGAACAATCCCGCCGCCATCCTTTACACGTCGGGCACTACCGGACGGTCCAAGGGGGCGGTGCTGACGCATGGCAATCTGTCGTCCAATGTGGTGATGCTGGGGAATGCGTGGCGCTGGCAGGACCACGATGTGCTGCTGCATGCGCTGCCGATCTTTCATGTCCATGGCCTGTTCGTCGCGCTGCACCTCGCGTTGCTGCATGCCTCGCCGATCCTGTTTCATGAGCGGTTCGATGCGGCCGCCGTGCTGCGCGACTTGCCTGCCGCCACGGTGTTCATGGGCGTGCCGACATTCTATACCCGGCTGCTGGCCGAGCCGGGCTTTACCCGCGACCTTACCGCCAAAATGCGCATGTTCGTCAGCGGCTCCGCGCCATTGCTTGATGCCACGTTCGAGGAATTTGAGCAGCGCACCGGGCATGTGATCCTGGAACGCTATGGTATGACCGAGGCTTTGATGGTCACCTCCAATCCCTATGACGGGCCGCGCATAGCGGGCAGCGTCGGGCCTACCTTGCCGGGCATTTCCGTGCGCGTCATGGGCGAAAACGGTGTGCTGGCGGCGACGGGTGATCCGGGGATTCTGGAGATGACCGGCCCGAACATGTTTGTCGGCTATTGGCGCAACCCGGAAAAGACTGCCGAGGACCACACCGCCGACGGCTGGTTTATCAGCGGCGATATTGCCACACAGGACGAGGCCGGGTACATCCGCATCGTCGGGCGAGCCAAGGATCTGATCATCTCGGGCGGATACAACATCTATCCCAAGGAAGTCGAATTGGTGATCGACGCGATTGACGGCGTGGCCGAAAGCGCGGTGATCGGCGTTCCGTATCCTGACTTTGGTGAAGGCGTCGTCGCGGTCATCGCGCGCGAAGCCGGGTCGGCCATCAGCCCCGCCGATATCGCGGCCGTGGTCGGCACCGAACTGGCGGCGTTCAAGCGGCCAAAGTTGTCAGTGATCGTCGATGAATTGCCGCGCAATGCCATGGGCAAGGTGCAGAAGGCAGAACTGCGCAAATTGCATCAGGACGTCTTTGCCAAAAGCGCCTGATGCGCCGGTCTGCACCCTTTCCTGCCGTTCATGCGTTGTAGTGTTTCCACTGGAAGGAAACGAACGATGCAAAAATTGATATTGTCCGCCATTCTGGCCGCCGCCGCGCTTCCTGCCACGCCCGCGCTGGCCGATCCGGGCAACGGACGTGGGCACGGACATGGCAATGTGGCGCATCGCGACGATAACCGCCAGCGCGGCCATGACCAGCGCGACTTCGGCCGCTCGCACAAGGGCGGCTGGCAAGGTTGGGATCGCTACGATTATAACCGGCCAGACCCTCACTATGGCGCCTACCGCGCCGAACGGTATTACCGGGATGGGCGTTATTACCAGGTGCGCCGCCTCAGTAACGATGACCGGATTTATCGCGGATCAAATGGCCGTTATTATTGCCGCCGTAATGACGGCACGACCGGCCTGATCATCGGCGCCATTGGTGGTGGCCTGCTTGGCAACGCCATTGCGCCCAATGGCTCGGAAACGCTTGGCATCATTCTGGGCGGCGGGGCCGGGGCGTTGCTCGGTCGGTCAATCGATCGTAATGGCGTCCGCTGCCGCTAAGGTTTCGCCTTCTGAATTGCCTCGCACATCACCGGGTGTGCGAGGCATGGAGTGCCGCGTTGCGGCTTGTCCATTGAGCGGAAAGCGCAACATAACCTGAGTGCCGCCGGTGCGCGCACGCTCCACTTTATAGGTTCCGTTCAACTGCTGGACGAACCCGGCCATGAGCAAGGTTCCCACAGCCCTGCACTCTGTCTTTCCGTTCAGGCCGACGCCGTTGTCACTGATGCTCAACATACCTTCCGTGCCGCAACAGTTCAGGGCCACCGTGACAAGCCCGCGGCGATTATCGGGAAAGGCGTGGCGGAAACTGTTGGTCACCGCCTCAACCGCGAACAAGCTTAGCGGCACAGCGTTGCTGACGGGCATGACGCAGCTTGCCGTCTGGCACAGCAGCTCGACGTTTTCCTGATGGGCATGGAGTGATCGCAACTGGGCGCACAAATCGGTCATCAGGTGCGATGCATCGATCGAGTCACTGCCGAATGCATCCTCATGCAGCAGGTGGTGAATTTGGGTCAGCGCACCAATCCTGGCGCGGGTTTGGTTCAGCACCTCACGCACGATGGGATCGGCCACCCGGCCTGCCTGCAGCGTCAGCAGGCTGGAGACGATCTGCAGGTTGTTCTTCACGCGATGATGCACTTCGCTGGTCAGCGCGGTCTTGGCGTCCAGCGCGTCCCGCAGGTGCTGGTCACGGGTTGCTATCGCTTCGGCCATGGCGTGCATATCGGCGCTAAGCCGCTGGATTTCGCGGGGCGCGCTGGCAAATTCGCCGAGGTCGTTCCGGTAATTCCCCTGCGAAAATTGTCCTGCCATAGTGCTGAGCCGGGCCAGCCAGCGAACGACCAGCCTGTTCGCACTCACAATGATGCCGATCAAGGTCAACAAGATCGCCACGACTGGCAGGATCAGGCTGAACCGAACCTGCTCCAGCGCTGTCGCCATCAGGACCTTACGCGGTTCGGCATAGACGAGATACAATTCGCCTTCGTACAGCGTGGCGGCCGCGTACATCCATTGCTGCCCGCCCGACGTTTTTGCCTCGACCACCGAATTGGTTGCCTGGGCAAGATCAATGCGTGGCAAGCGGCCATGGCCGGTAGTCATCAGCTCATCACCAGCCGTGGTCACCACAGCGACAACGGCATGATTGGACAGCTTTTCCTGGTCCAGCAGCTCTTTCAGCCACACAAGGCGTATTGCCGCAAGCACGGCACCTTCGAACTCACCGGTCGGGCCGTAGATCGGCTGCATTCCGAAGATCACCGGTTGACCGGAAATCGGACAAATTTCAGGTGTCCCCAGGGTGAACGCGTGCGCCGCCCGGCCGCGCGGCCACCACTGCCGATCGCCAAAAGACATCGTCGGGGGCGAAGGTAGCACTGAACACAGAACGCGCCCTTGTGCATCGACCCGAACGAGGTTTGACAGTGCCGGATTGTCAACCATTCCGGCCTGCATCCCGGCCCGGCAACGCGAAGTCGCGAAACGTACATCATCGTTATGGCTAAACGTCGTGACCACGCGTTTCGCGATTATCAACGGCGTACGTTCCCGCCCGGCCATAGCCAGTGCGCTGATTATAAGGCGCGTGCCGATCAACTGCCGGTTGTAATCGAGCACGGCTTGCGCCTGCATGATACTCAACGCCGCGATCGGCACCAGGGCGGCAATCACCGCCAGGGCAAGTCCGCTTCGTAATGTCAGGCTGCGCACTTGCTCCCCCGTCAAAAACGTGTCGGTTCATTCCTACTCAAATTAATGTCAGCAGCACTGGTCGATGGACTCTCATCCGGCCCATCAATTAGCTCTGCCAGAGCCCTGCGTCCACGTGCCAATCGACTTTTAATCGTACCTATTGCACATCCGACAATATCCGCCGCTTCTTCATAACTCGCTCCGCCCGCGCCGATCAGCAGCAGGACTTCGCGCTGTTCGGGAGGCAGCTTTTGCAAGGCATTGGCGACATCGTTGACATGGATGGCGTGCTGCTGGGAAGGCGGCTCGATCAGCAGGCGTTCGGCGGCTTCCGGATCCCAACTGGTCATGCGCGAATCCTTGCGCAAGGTGGAATAGAACTGGTTGCGCAAGATCACGAACAACCAGGCGCGAAAGTTCGTGCCCGCCGCAA
>JBDUBN010000235.1:0-4768 GCA_040004085.1 Novosphingobium sp. | reverse complement strand
GCCGGACCGGATTTGTCGTGTGCGTCGGCCCAAAGCCACCCAAGCTGGACCCATGTGCGGCCCACTGGGACAAGGACTGCGGCGGGATCAAAGCGAAGGCACTTTGAGCTGTTCCGTGGGTCGGAATACGGCGGAAGCTCCATTCAACTGTATGATTCTCAAACCAAACCTGAACGCTCTTTCGCCTGACAACTGGGCAGAGACCGGGTTGAGGCCATAAACGAGGAAGAATCAGACGTCCCAGCCGAAGGACCTTACAGCTGTAAGCTTCAGATTTCCTTGCAGAAAGTGCAAAAAGGAGGTGGTGCCGCTTAGAGGATTCGAACCTCTGACCCCATCATTACGAAAGGCTATGCTGCGTTGCAGCAAAACGATAGTATTCAATGCTTTATGGTCGGAATTGGCCTTTGAGAAGCCGAAAACCAGTGCCTGCCCAGATTGGCCCACGTCCCGATTTCTGCAGCTTCCTATCGAACAAACTTTGGCTGGATGCCACCTCGATATGCCGCCCGGTCTCTGCCCGGTTAGACTGCGCCCAGCCTCTTCCCAGATTGTCCACTTCTCTGGTGAACAGCTAACTGCTCTCCGTCACGCGCCAACTGCCGCGCACAAATATAGGGTCGAAATCTACCGTAGAAACGGATTGTGCCAATCCGCAACCACTTCATAGGTTGTCGGGATCAATGACCCTGCCGCTGGGCTTTTCGTAAGGCAGCAACGGACGCCCCAATGTGCAAATTTGACCCTCGGCGGCGTTCGGCCAGTAAACTGGGAATGGGTGGACGTTCATATGCTCGTAGCGGAAGCGCAATGGCCGCCCCAACAGCGGCATAGGTGGCAACATCTTTTGTCAATGGAGCGCGGACCACCGACAACCCCTTAACCGCATGATCGCGGGCAATTCTGGCGTCTTCTTCATCGACTTTGCCATCGCCGTTGAGATCGCCAACAAGGACGGCAGCTTGCCCCGCCATCGACGCGACATTTGCTGAGAGCGCGGCGGCCTGACCCCTCAGGCGCTTGCCAGCCGTTTCTTGCGGCTTTTTATTAGTTTCATTGTCTATCATATTGACGTCCCCCTGTTGTCGGGGCGACGTTCGGCTAGACCTTGCGCAACCCCTATGTTCCTCTCGGGGCGCGGCCTAAGCCGGATGTTGGAAACCTACTCATCATAGGCGCATGCGCCTTTACCGGTAAACCGGCTGGACATGCGCGCATGCCACCCGGCCTCCAGAATCTGGTGACCGAGCATGATGAGAAGGGTTTCCACGCCCCACCTCCCGGCTTTCACGGAAGGCAGGAACCTCTTGGCGTGAGTTCAGGGCGTTCGCAAGGGAACTTGGACCTGTTCATATAAGATGGCCGGAATTGCGCCGAAGTTTGGTGAGCTGCCTTCAGGGATTTTCCTTGCTTCCAGCCAAAAAACGCCCGCCATCGATGAACTGTGCGATATATTCGCCGAACTTGACCCTTGACATCTCGCTTCTGGGCGAACGCCTTGCTAACGGCGGGATATGAATTCAGGTGATCAAGTGAGGCTAAGTGGCTCTCTACAACCGTGCGCCAAAGGCGGCGCGAAGCGCATTGTTGCGATCGACTTATTCTGCGGAGCCGGTGGCTTAGCATATGGATTGAAACAAGCTGGCCTAAAGGTCGCTGCAGGGGTAGATCTTGATCCGCGCTGTCGCTTTCCGATTGAAAAAAATTGTCGCGCCAAGTTCTTTGAACGTGATGTAGCAACAGTTACAGCCAAGGAGCTGCATCAATGGTTCGGCGTAGCAGACGTTCGAGTTCTAGCTGGTTGCGCTCCTTGCCAACCTTTTTCTACATACACACAAAGCAGACGGTCTCCGGATTCGAGATGGGAACTTCTACGAAGCTTCCAAAAGCTGGCCGTAGAAACCTTGCCTGAAATTGTTACCATGGAAAATGTGGCGGGCCTCGCCGCTCATCCGGTGTGGAGTGAGTTCGTCGAAGCACTGAAGCAAGCAGGCTATTCAGTGCAATGGGACGAGATCGTCTGCACTGACTATGGCGTTCCGCAGAAGCGGAAACGGCTGGTCCTTCTTGCCTCTCTACTTGGACCGATCACGCTTCCGGAGCCGACACATAGGGACACGCCAATAACCGTTCGACATGCAATCGTAAAATTGCCGCCTATTGGAGCCGGACAAGCCCACGCCAAAGATCGACTACACATTGCCAGCCGACTAAGTGCCACCAACCTGCAGCGCATCAAGGCCTCAAGGCCTGGAGGGACTTGGCGGGATTGGGAGCCAGAGTTACGAGCAAAATGTCATCAACGCGAATCTGGGGCAACTTACCCGGCTGTCTATGGCCGTATGGAATGGGATAAGCCTGCCCCCACAATAACGACGCAATTTTACGGCTTTGGCAACGGACGGTTCGGTCACCCTGAACAAGATCGCGCGCTCAGCATCCGCGAAGCAGCTATTCTCCAGTCCTTTCCGCCCAACTATCGATTCGTCGCCAATGAGAGCGAAGTCGCGTTTCGCGGGCTAGGAATCCTCATTGGGAACGCCGTGCCTCCCAAACTCGGGCAAGCGATTGGAGCAACCATTCTCGCGCACGTCGAAGAGGTGTTACGGTAGCATATTGCCGCAAGGGCGAGGTTCGAGGATTTTCTCTATAGCCTTCCAGATTCAAATACGTGTCTATATGGCGAAGTATCGCGTCCATATAAGCCATTGAATACCTTGCTATTCGCACAACATCTTCTGTTGTATATTGCTTTCCCACTTCTGAAAAAGACACAGTTCCGTGCGCTAAATCTTGCCGCCTTGTCTTGACGGTCAATAAATGAGCGCCGTGTTGCGTCACGTGGAATTCAGAGTCTGTTTCAAATCCGTATGTCGTCGCAGCCTCCCGAAGTTTCTTTGCGTCAACATTTCCAGAGAAAATCTTTTGGGGGTCAAAGCTATTCGATATAAGATCGACGGAAACCATCCGCAAAGCCTCATATCGGTGTGCAGCCACATTATTTTTAAAGTCATTGAGAATTCTAAATCTAAATTTTTCACGAAGGTCGTCAAAGGTTGTGCCGGTTCGATCAACCTCATCGTATATTGCTAAAATCCCAAGTCTAGCGGACGCCTCCACCGCGTTGTAAATAACCAGAAGTGCGCCTGCTCTGAATATTTTCAATTCTTCATCGTGCCTGCGCCGTGAAGCGTTGCTAATTTTACGCTCAGCAAGAACCATTACCGCAAGATAACGGCGAACTTCTGCACGCCGTTTCTCAAACTCCAGAAGGAATGGCCTCATGATTGAAGCAAATTATCCCGGACGAATTCAATTCGAGACGAAATTCTCGGGCGTGAATTAGCTCCATCAGAAGTTACTAATGCTGTAAATTCGTCACCATATGCCCATTTTTCGACTATCTGTCGATCAACTTTTAGTAATGGATTTTGACGCAACGCCAAAGCTGTCCCGACTGCGATGGCCTCAAACCGCACACGCGGAACACGCATATTATTTTTCGACTTACGGAATCCATACTTGAAGTTATCTGATACAAAATTAAGCATCGTCTGCCATTCCTGCTTCATAGCAGGTCCGTCTCTTTTTTCATCGAAATCAATCTTAGATGCGATATATTCGTCTACAAATTCAATGACGCTTCTTTTAAATTCTTCATAAGATTCTGTATAGGCAAAAAATCTTACAGCCAGTTCGTCATAATCTCGACGCTTAATCGATGCAGCCGACAACGGTGCGATTTCCCGTAGTTTGGGATCATTCGAAAGCTCAGAGATAAATGCGAGAAATGACCCCTTTAGTACTCCTCGACGAACCTCCATTGGATTCAATGGCTCGCCGCCCGAGTTGATGCGATCAAACATGTCGCGCCGCATCTCCTCATCAGCTTTCTCGGTCAACTCAATGAGGCGGATTGTCGTTCGCAAGAACCGTCGCCGCCGGGATGGCAGAAGATCATCAAGAATGGTCCCGTTCAGCGCCTCTAACTTAGTCAAATTCTCCAATATCAATTGATTGGTTACGTAGGCAGCAAGCGTTCTTATCCGCTGCGTTCCATCAACTATCTCTAAACGACCAGATAATTCCTCATCTTCCGACCCAACATCCGCCACAAACAAATACGGGATAGGCAGCCCTATCAAGACAGATTCGATGAACCTCGATTGTTGCTTCAAGGACCAAACGAAGCTACGTTGGTAATCCGGAACAAATATCTCATTCGTCCCATCCTCAGATCCTTCCAGGTATTTTGGGACGACGACTTCTATGGGGTATTCGCGAATAGAATAATCAACGTCTCGCATGTGAATGCGAATCTGCTCTTCGCCTTGATTCTGAGCGCGTAGGCGGCGTTCAGTACGGTGCTGCTCTTCGAAAAGGTCCATGGCACGCTTAATGCCTTCCACCATCTCTTTCGGCAAGCCTGTGACAAACATCTTTGTCCTGTTGTGCACTTCTGGGCAACAAGGCGCGACCCAAGCTGGACCCATTCTCCGCGCATCGACGCGGCTGGTACGGACCAAAGCGCCGTTGCCCGGAAGCCCTCAACGTGAACAGCCGAACAGCCATTCAACTGCATGATTCTCTGGGATAACGGGAGCGCCCTTTCGCCGGATTGGTGGGCGGAGCGTGGGTAGTGGTCTCTCAGCAGGCCAAATCACCCCGTCCGGCCAAGAGCCGTTGGTAGGGAGCCTTTGATTTTCCTTGTGAAAAGTGCATAAAGAAGGTGGTGCCGCTTAGAGGATTCGAACCTCTGACCCCATCA
>JBDUBN010000234.1:0-4772 GCA_040004085.1 Novosphingobium sp. | reverse complement strand
CAGGTAAAGAGTGACAGCGAGGTTCTGACCTCTGCTGCGGTGCGTATTGCTGATCTGTGGGGACTGAGCAATGCCAGGCTCGGGACCATTCTTGGTGTGTCGCCGGCCACTGCCTCGCGGCTCAAAACGGGTCATGCGCAGCTTGATCCCGCTTCCAAATCGTTCGAAGCAGGGCAGTTCCTTCTGCGCCTGTTCCGCAGCCTTGATGCGGTTATGGGCAGCGACGATGCTGCCGCACGCCGCTGGCTTGCCGCACCCAACCTCGATCTGGATAGTGCCCCGGGTGAGATGATCACCAGCTTTCGCGGCCTTATCACCGTTTGCGACTATGTGGACAGCATCCGCGCTCGCGTCTGAACTGGCCGCTTATGCCGGCACGGTGTGGCGCCTGGTCGAGGCGCAGCACCGTATTTCGACGGGCCGATTGAGCGCAAGTCTTGCCGATCAGGACCGGCTTGAGGCGCTGGCCGAAGCGGTCAAGCCGCGGCTACCTGTGGCTGCGCGCGGCCTCCATTACCTACTTGCTTCACCCTTTCGCTATGGTCATGCCCAAGAAAGCCGGTTTCGCCGCGCGAATGAGCGGCCTGGTATCTTCTATGCCAGCGAAGCCGAAACAACGGCGATTGCCGAGGCGGTCTATTGGCGGCTTAGATTCTTCACCCGCTCACCGGGCTTTGTGCCGCCGACGACCACCGCTGAGCATTCGAGCTTCTCGGTGAAAATTGAGGCAACGCGGGCGCTCGACCTTACCCAGCCGCCGTTCGATGCTGACCGAGCGCGCTGGACCGACCCCGATGACCACACCGCCTGTCAGGATCTCGCCGTTGAGGCGCGCAGCGCCGATGTTCAGCTGATCCGGACCCTCTCGGTGCGGGCACCGCAAGGCGGCTGCAATGTGGTAGTGCTCGACCCTGCCGCCTTTGCCGCCCGCGCTCCCAAGACCGGCAAGACCTGGCACTTGCGCTTCGAGGATGGGCAGATGGTGGCCATTGCTGCCTTCCCCTCGCATCAGCGTCTCACCTTTACTGCGGCCGAATTTGGCCTGTGACTTCGCGTGGTCAGCCCGGTTGAGCCAATTTTTTGCCGCAAGGCTGAGCCTGCAACTTTTCTCCTGACGGTGATCATGCCCGCAAGTCCGCTCGCGAGAGAGGCCCTGCGCCGGATGCCGGATGAAGCGCAACCCGCTCGGGCGGCCCCCGTGTTGCCCGGGCGCAAGTGCGCCCGGTCTGCCCGCGCCAGGCCTCGCCCTTCGGGGTTTCCCCGCCCGCTGCGCTTGGGCGGGTGCGCGTCCTCCTGCCCTCGGCGCTGACGGGCTCTCGTCGGCGGACCCGCTGCCGACTGACAAACATCAGGAGGACACCCATGCGCATCAGCTTTGCAGAGCAATTTGACCGGCTCGATCTTGTCGGACTAACTATCACCGCGAACCCCGTATTGCCGACCGACTTGCCTTGCGAAGAGGCAGTGACGCAGACCCTTGCCGGGGTCTGGAGCGATCTCTTTGCACTCTTCACCGATACCGCCCTCGAAGCCGATGCCGAGGATCTTGCCTGGGGCTTCGTCAATCTCTTCCACCGCGCTGCCACGCGCAAATCCGAAAACCTCGACCGGGCAACCGACGAAATCCGCTTCCTGCTTGCTGGTGCCGACGGTTCGGAGATTCATACCGCAGAGCTGGAAACCCAGATCGAGCGCGCACAAGGCTCGGAGACCTCGATGCTGGCCCTGGAAGCCATGCGCGAGGTCGCAGCAGCACTCTATCTGAACGAGACCGGCTCGTCCTGGCGCGCCGTATCGAGCTCGCGGCTCAATCACGGCGCCATGCTCACCTCGGCGGTGGTTGATGGCCGCCAATTTCTGCGTAGCAGGGCCGCATCCAAACGCCGTGCCACCATGCCCGAAGGCACGCCGGTGATCTTCGCAGGCGGCCGCATGACGCCGACCAGCGAAGCTGATGCCCTGGCTTTCGCAAACAGCATCTGGGACACACTCGACAAGGTTCATGCCCGGGTTCCTGAAATGCTGCTGGTGCACGGCGGTGACACCAAAGGCTGTGACCGGCTTGCTGCCTCCTGGGCCGAACGCCGCGAGGTTCCGCAGCTGTCCTTCTCGCTCGACCGCAGACTTGGTGCCCGCGCCGGTTTCAAGCGCAACGAACAGATGCTCAGCCTCGACCCGCGTTACGTCGTGGCCTTCCCGGGTAACGGCGTCCACGAGCGCCTGGTCATCGATGCCAAGGCCAAGCGCATCACCGTGGTTGATCGCCGTGGTCCAGGCGGCACCAATCCCAAGTCGCAGACATCCAGCAGCGCTGAATGAGCCCTTCGCGCCAGCATCCCTGGCGGGGTGCTGGCGCATATCATGCCAGAGGAGAGGCAGTCTTGGGAGTGGTGACCGGATTAGGCTCAGGCTCCCGGCCGCCTGTTTATCGAAGGAGCATCTGATGACAGAAACACAAGACTGGATGGTGAAGTTCTATGCTGAGCAGGCCGCCCGCAAGGCGGCGGCTTCCGCCATGTTTGAGCGCAACAAGGCCGCGATCATTCCGGCGCTGGCGGCCATCGGCATTGTCTCGGCCGAACTGGACTATGACGGCATGGGCGACAGCGGATGTGTCGAGCACCCGAGCTACTTCGGTTGCGATGGCAGCCCGCTCGATGATCCCGATGTTCAGATTGAACTTGAGGAGTTTCAGAATGGATCAAGCGCGCTTGTCCCTACCGTGAAGTCGATCAGCACTGCGCTTACAGACTTCGCTTATGAGACATTGGAACTCCACCATCCAGGCTGGGAGATCAACGAGGGTGCCTTTGGCACCTTCCGTATCGAGGTTGCCAACAACCGCATGGTCCTGTGCTGCAGTGTGCGGACCGCCGAATATTTCGAAGACGAAATTGCGGGAGAAGGATGATGTCGCACTGCTATTATCACGCGCTGTCTTCGGTCCGTAAATGGGGCGGCGAGGTTGGTGATTACCTTGCCCTTCACCAGTGGTTCGACCAGTCCAAGGCGATTATCGCAGATCCCCGCCACCGTGCGCTCAGGCATCATGCCGAGGGCATCTTTATGCTTGAGGCGCTCTACGGCGAAACGATCGTCAACACCTCGGGCCGCGTGGTCCCGGTGCGGGTTGTCGGCGAACTCCACGTGCTCGAAGATCTTGGCACCATCCCCTCCTTTGCGGACTGGGCGCGGCTCATCGAACCCAGGCCCTGGATGATGCGCGGGCCGCGCGATCATGGCCCCCGCGAGGCACGCAAGTCGATGGGTCTCGTGACCTTGGGCGAGGCGCTCGTCGAAGCTGGTCTCGGCCATACCCAGTTAGTCCGGGCAAGCGAATTCGGATCAGATGATGGCGGCGAGATGCCTGGGTTTTCGGCAGCGGCCTGAGCAAAGGCGGCAACGATTGCAATCCGGGTCAGGGAGCCATCATGGATCTGTCCGCAGGAACCACCCCGTGCACTACCGAACCCTCGATGAGGCAGCCGTGCCGGCCTTACGCAACCCGCTTCAGGTCCGGCCGTGTTGCCGTTCGCTGACGCGCCCGGCTGCCCGCACCACCCGAACCTTACGGGGTTTCCCTGCGGCTGCGCCTTCGGTGCGAGACCGGCCCGTCCGCCTCCTTATCGGGTTCGTCGCCGGGATGGTTCTGGCTATGCGAATGATCCCGTTGCGCCAGTCGACGTCGTCGATCCGCAGCTTGACGACTTCGGAGCACCTGAGCCCAAGGTCGGTGATGCACCTCACCATCGCGTAAGCGCGGCGTCGGGACGGCAGACGATCGTCGAATGACGCGAGTACCGCGTCAATCTGAGCCGGTGACAAAACATCGGGTAAGGCCGCCAAGCGCCAATGCGCCGCGTGCGGGATAGCCCGCAGGAGCTTGCCGACATCGTCACCCAACATCTTGCGGAACTTCAAATAGCAGCCGACGGCTCCGCCGGCGACGCGCACCGCACCGGGACTCCAACTACGGCCTTCACCCAAGACAAATCGTCGAATATGGGCGGGGTCGAGCTTCCCAGGGTCAATCTCGCCATTACCAAACTGCTCAATAAGCAATCGGCGAACGAGATGGGTACGCTGCCGCCGCGTCGTATCCGCCAGACCGCCGACATCGCGCATGTGGCGATCGAAGGCCGCCAGCTCAGTACTGACGTGATCCTTCTGTTCCGCAGGGGGAACCCGGCCATGAGCGCGAAGCACATGCAAGAGATGACGAATAGCGACGCGTAACTCGTGGCGCAGTTTGCGAACCGGCGGGCGGCACGTGCAAGACGGCAAATGCTGGTCGAGAAACTGCTGTCGCGCAGCTTCATCGATCAGCATGAGGCCCAGGCCCGCCTCGGTAGTCCACTTCGCGAAGTGGGCGACACAGGCCAAATACACGCGCACGGTGTTGGAATGATATCTGCCTGCTCGAAGATGAGCGACATACTCCTCTTCGGCCGATGCGATGACGCTGCTCGATAGCCACTGGCGTGTCTCAGGCTGCAATAGATCTGACTTCATGAAAACCGTCCTCTCCAGTTCGTTGGGTGGAGAGATGGTATTATGTGCAGATGAAATCAGTCATGCCGTCTCGCAGACGGTAGAAAACCGCATGTTCGACGCATCTGGCAACGCGCACCTGAGCATAATCCAGCGCTTCACATAATTACGATTATGGAAATGTACGCATAACCGTAAAAACTGGCTGTTCGCAGGCTCAAAGGCGGGCGGCGAGCGCGCCGCTGCCATCTATTCTGTAATCGAAACTGCCAAACTCAATG
>JBDUBN010000016.1:0-16251 GCA_040004085.1 Novosphingobium sp. | reverse complement strand
CTAGCGGTTCGGATCACACCCCGCCATGTGGGCCGCAGCAGCTGTACCTATGAGGTGGTTTTCACCGGCGAAGGGCGTGACCGCGTGAGGGCAAGCGCAACGCTGGTTTGCATGGACCTGATCGCCAAGACGGCGGTGCCTTGGCCCGACGACATTCGCATGCGGATGCTGGTCGATCTGCTCCCGGCAGTCTGACTTCGTCCGGACAAACGGTATCGGCTAGAGCGGGATGACGATAGTTTCACCCACCGTGACGGAGTCGATTTTGGCCTCTTCGCGAGGCGCGAGGAGTGAGCAATGCCAAAGCATTGTGATCGACAAGCAACGCTGCGAGGGGCCAAAAGCGGCCCGCCCCGAAGGGGTTGCCCTTGGAAGTCCGCTGGCAGCGTTGCGTCGATTGCGCAGGCAACCAGCCCGCGCTGCACGCCGCTCCTTGCCAGCGGACTTCCAAGGGCAATCACGGTGGGTAAAACTATCGTCATCCCGCTCTAAAGCGGCGAATGCCAATCGTTCAACGGAGCTATTTCCAGGTTCGTCACCTTGCCCTTTTCGTTCAGGCCCAAGCGCACTTCAATCATGCCGTGGTCGTAGCGGGCGCGATAGCGATAGGCTGTTTCGGCGCAATTCGTGCGGCGATCGAACATCTCGAATTGCTGAAGCGCGCCAAGTTCGTTCAGCATCCCGGCGTTCAAATCGTTCATTTCCTTTAGATCGAGCCTGGCAAAGTCGGTGAAATCGGCCTTGCGAGCGCGCCCCGCGGCAATCGCTTCGACTAGCGCCCGTGCCCGGGCCGTGACGACCGGATCGGCATCCTGACGAACGCTGGCGGGAACGGCAGCCAAAGCCGGGTCGGCCAGCGCTGCAAGTCCGCGGGCCAAAGTCTGGACGTCGGCCTTGTCGCCGTTGGCAAATACCATGACGGTAATGTCCTTGTTCGTATAGCGAAGCGTATAGGACTGAAACCCTTGCCAGCTTCCCGCTTGCCACAGGATGGGTTCGTGTCCGGCCGTTCCCATGAACCAGCCCGGCACCGATGCGCAGGAACTGCCATCGGCAATCCGCGCTGGCTCACCCAGCGTTGTCCACGATTGGCTGCTGAGCAACCTGTGTCGTGACAGGACCTGGCTCCAGGCCGCATAGTCGAGCGCCGAGAGGTAAAGCGAACCGTCGGCCGTCGAATTGGCGGTGGGCGAAATCCATTCCGCGTTGCGCAGCACGCCGCCGCGCCATTCATATCCCGCAGCACGGTTGGGGACGATTGCCAGTTCGTCGATCCCGCGTGCGGTCCGCATCCCAAGCGGGGCGAACAGGCGCCGGGCCATGAACTTCGTCCAATGCTCGCCGCTAACCTGTTCGATGACCATGCCCAGCACGATATATCCGGCAAAGCTGAACCGATAGCGCGTGCCGGCCGGGAAATTGAGATCCTGCGCGGCGATAATGCCGAGCAACTGCGCGTTGGTGTAGTCTGCCCTGAAGTCGCCGTTGGGTGTCGCCGGTAAACCTGAAGTATGGTTTAGCAACTGGCGAATGGTCACTTTGCGCCATTTCGAGGGTGCGCCGGACAGGTAGCGACCGACCGGGGCATCCAGTTCCAGCGCCCCATCCTCGACCAGCAGCATGATACCGGCCGCAGTGAACTGCATGCCAGTTGCACCGGTCTTGAACAGGGTATCCGCATGGACCGGAACCCCGTGCTCGATATTGGCCTGGCCGAAGCCCTGGACCCGCTCGACCCGTCCATCACGAATTACGACGATCGCCGCGCCCGGAGTCTTGCTCCGCGTCAGCTCAGCCTGGACCAGATCGGCAGACTGATCGGCCTGCACCGCGGTCGGCAGGCAGAGCAGGATTATCAGGATCAGGCGGCAGAGCTTCTGGTTTCGCATTTCTGGATAGTGCCGTCAGGATCGTGATCCCGACATTGCCGAAGTGGACAGTTTGTTTTTCGTCGCGGTCATCTGACTGGGATAAGCTGTTTCCACGTCATGGCTGCGTCGCGGCGCCCGTTTCGGTCGTGATCGGACGATAGGCCGGCACATTACCAGAATTGTCCCAGATACCGCCCGATCGCAGGGGGCGGTCGATCACGAGCGCAGCCCCGACATTCGTACTCTTGATAGTGCGGACCTGATAGAGCGCCTCAAACCCACTGCTTAGCCGCTGTGATCCCTGGCCGAGGTGGCTCAGCTGATCGAGGTTACCCGCAATCCGCGCAGCCTCCTTCACTCCCGCATCGCCAATCCCGGCAATCACCAGGATATGATTGCCCGCAGGACCTGGCAGATTGGCCAAATATGCGAAGTCCCGCCGGGCGATCCGTTCGTCGGTCAAGATCATCCCATCGGACTGATAAGGGGTCGCGGATTTTGCATCAGTCACTCCCCCAAAGCCCTGATCGAACCTGAACCCGGAAGCCTGCGCCAGCGGATCGCGGAGCAGCGGTGTCATACCACTGAACTGACCAACAAAGATGATGTTGGTCGAGGCCAGAATTTCCGGCGTTAGTTGCGAGGCTGCAACCAGATTAATCGTCCTGTGCGCCAAAGTCGGCAACTGCGCAAAGCCGGCACGGACCATCGACAAGGCTTCGATCGTCCCACTGCTGACATACTGCTGATTGTAGTCGACCACGGCATCGGCCTTGGCTGGATCGAGCATTTGCAGAATGGTGAGGTCTTCGCGCGTCGGGACAGAACGGTCGAGAACCAGTTGGGATGGCTGGTCTTTTGCCGCTTCATTTCGATCGAGCCGGGCGAACAGATAGTAGTCCCCCACCACAACGGTAATCGGACGATTGTCGCTTGCAATCGTTTGCCAAGCGAGCGTTTCGGCAAGCGGCGCCTTGCCGTGGTCAATCCAGACCCACACAAGCGCGACAAGGGCAAGGCCTGCCGCGACAAGCGCAAATGTCCGACCCGGCAGGACTTTGAGCCAGTCCGGCATCGAAACTTTCACCCCAGTGCCTTCTGTGGGGACAGCTGCCTCCTGTTCGCCCACCAAGCGGATGCGATATTCCCCGACGGGCACATAGAGTTTCGGTCCGGTCGCACCTTGGAATGCACCGTCGAGCAACTTGCGCAGCCGGTGCATGTAAACGCGGACATTGGCATCCGGTCCGCCCTCAGTGTATCCATCGTCGTTGAAAGCCTCGGCCGCGATCTGCTGCTCGGACGGGGACTCTCCGGCCAACGTCCGTTCGAGCAGGTATTCAAACAGACGGCGCAGGCGATCGGAACGAGCGCCTTCAAGGATCACACGGACCTGTGGCGCGGCAGCGATAAGCCGATCCCGGTGCGCATCACCTCCGCCCGACATCAACTGGCTCACTCCCTGGTTCATGATACACAATTCGCAACAATCCGGAGCGCATGCAACAATTCATCATGCCGAAGAAGCCTTCGCCCAACACGAAGCAGCGGTCGTGCTCGTGGTGGTGTTTACACTTCAACCTGCGGCAGGCGAATTGCGCGAGGACCCAAAATACTTGCAGATCAGGCATTCAGCGAGCGAAGCGTAACCGTTTCACAACAGTAATTGCCTTCGTTGAAAGGCATCGCGGGCCTAGCAGCCTTGACGTTAAGGCAATCAGGATGCCCCTACGATCACAATGACAGGTGCTGGCATAATCCGTGCGGTCAAAGCGCTCGGGACGCAGGCCCAGACAATCGATCCGCAATGCATCGTTTAAGGAGTTTCGATATGACCCGTTTCGGCAAGATCGCCGCAACTTTGGCCCTGGCTGTCGCAGTGGGGGCAATTTCCGTCCCGGCACTGGCACACCATTCCTTCGCGATGTTCGATCAGACAAGGATCGCGCAGAAACCTAAGGTCACAGTGGCGGAATTCCGCTTCACCAACCCGCATTCGTTCGTGGTGGTGAACGTCCAGGAAGGCAGCCTGGTCACACGTTATGTTTTCGAATGCAGCAGTGTCAACATGATGAGCCGCGCCGGCTGGAAGTTCAACACGTTGAAGGCCGGAGACAAGGTAGACGTCGCGTTTTACCCGCTGCGTAACGGCAAGCCGGGCGGCATGCTCAAGACCATCAAGGTCGCCGACGGTCGGACGCTGAGCGCCTGGTAGGCTTTTACAGCGTCCATTAAGAATACTTATGACCCGGCAGACTGGCCCTGCCATGCGGGAGAAACAGAATGCAACGTGCAAAGATCGCCTTTTTGGCAGCGGCAATGATAGGCTTCGCCGGCTGTGCCGCCGTCCAGGCTCAAACCCCGGCGCTGACCGCCCCTGCGGCTGCGGCAAAGTCCGCCGAACCCAACATCACCGGCGTGTGGGAAATATACCCCGATCCCTTCGCTGGCGAAGAGAACACCTTTCTCGAACTGCCGGTGCCCGGTGGCGGACCGAAGCTGCGCGAACCCTACGCGACTGAATGGAAGAAACTGCGGACAGAACGCGATGCCCTGCTCAAGGCGGGCACGCCGCGCGTCGATCCCAGCACGCAATGCCAGCCCGAAGGCATGCCAATGATCATGGGTGCGATCTTCCCGCTGGAAATCCTCCAGACACCAGGCCAGGTCACCGTGCTGGGCGAGTTTCTGACCCAAACCCGGCGCATCTATCTCAACAAGTCGATGCCGCTCCTCGACGATTTGAATCCCAATTTCTACGGCTTTTCAACCGGGCACTGGGATGGCGATACGCTGGTAGTCACGACCAAGGGCGTGAAGGAAGCAAATCGCTTCTTCGAGATTCCGCACAGCAACGAAATGACTATCACCGAACGCATCCGCCTGACGGGACCCGATCTGATGGAAGACGCCATCACCATCGAGGATCCGAAGGTGCTGCTCGAACCCTATCGCTTCACCTACGGTTACAAGCGCAACCCCGAATACGTGATCCAGGAATACTTCTGCGACCGTGAAGACCCGCTTTTCCATGTCAAGGCGGACGGCACGGTCGAGATGAAGACCGGCGACGAGGTAAAGTAATCCCCTTGATCCGCGCGGCACGCCTCATCTTGTGCCGCGCGGATCATTCAAAGGTAGAGCGATGTCCCGCAGACGCGACTTTCTCGGCCAAGGCGCGGCTTTCGTCCTGGCGGCAACCCTGGGCGGCACGTCCTCTCCGACCTTGGCACGCGAACGCGGTGCCGTCAGCGTGCGCGCGGCGCGGCGCATTGACGGGTCGATCGTCCGGCTGGGAGGCCTGGGCGACGGCTACAAGATGACGCTGGGCGCCGACGGGCGGCAGATTGTGGTAGTCAACGATGGCCCGGGGTGGGCACCACCGCCCGCAACCTTCTTCAGCACCCGGTTGTGGAAGGTCGAAGGCTTGCCCCCCCAACCCCGCTTCGTCCAAATGCAGGGCTATCCGGTGGTCGATCGCGCTGCCCAGCCTGAAGGCGCGCCGCACTATTACGGTCACGGCGTCATCGCGGTGGGTCAGGACCTTTACCAGTTCCTCGCCACCCTCGACCATGCCGAAGACCGCCCGCGCCGCTGGACCGGGGCCAAACTGATCCGCTCGCGTGATGGTGGCACAACCTGGCAAAACGGCGACGGCTCCATCCCCGTGGTGTGGGAAGACTGGAAGGACCAGTCCCGCAAAAACCTGAGCTTCTTCGATGAACCCAACGGCGCTTTCTCGTTGCTGGCCTTCCTGCAGCAGGGCAAAGCCTATGGCGCCAACCGCGATGGCTATGTCTATGTCTATGGCCTCAACGGCAGTGTCGATGGGCTGATGAACCAGCTGATGCTGTTCCGCGTGCGCAAGGACCTTGTTGCGGATCGCACCGCCTATCGCTTCTTTGCCGGTCGACGCGGCGAAGGCAGCGCGCACTGGTCCGCCGATATCGGAGCGCGCCAGCCGGTCCACACCTTTCCGCATGGCTGGGTCAACTCCGCCAACCTGTTCCCCGGCGACCTGGTGGTCGAATCGTGGCTACCCAGCGTGACCTGGAATGCAGGGCTCGGCCTCTATATGATGGCCAGTGCGGGGATCGGTTGCGCGCTCGACGGGACCGAGTTCGGCAAACCGAGCTATCTGGGCATTTACGTGGCCGACCAACCGTGGGGCCCGTGGCGACAAATCCACGAGGAAACGGCCTGGACGCCGGGCGGTGATGTGGCGGCTCGCGCCTATGCCCCCCAGATTGCTCCGGGCTGGATCGCACTCGATGGCAAATCGTTCTGGCTGGTCTGGGCAGACCTTGCCGGCATCCGCGAATTCGGCCGCGACGAAGCCCTGGTCGATGGCGAAATGAACAAGGCCAAGAGCCCGCAGGAAAGGACCGCAATCGAGGCTGCGATCCTGCGGCGCTATATGCCAGGTTTTTCCATGAACGCTCAACTTATCGAATTGACAGTCAACTGACCTGACCGCCGTTTGACATTCCCCATATCTCAATCTATGCAAATGCATATATTAAGAGGTGAGAAATGGCTGAGAGATCTTTCGCTCGGGAAGTCGAACATCTGCGACTTGGCGACGGCGAACTGTTCAAGGGTGAGGCAATTCTTGCGATCACCAAGGGGCTGCTCCAGGCTGGCGTGTCCTATGTCGGCGGCTATCAGGGCTCCCCGATTTCACATCTGATGGACGTGCTCTCCGACGCGCAGGAGATTCTGGGTGAACTGGGCGTCAACTTTCAGAGTTCTGCCAACGAGGCAACAGCGGCAGCGATGCTCTCCGCGTCGGTTATGTACCCCTTGCGCGGCGCGGTGGCGTGGAAATCTACCGTGGGCACCAATGTGGCCTCCGACGCACTGGCAAACCTTGCCTCGGGCGGGGTTACCGGCGGGGCCTTGGTCATCATCGGCGAAGACTACGGCGAAGGCTCCTCGATCATGCAGGAGCGCACCCACGCCTTTGCCATGAAGTCGCAAATGTGGCTGCTCGACCCACGGCCTGACCATGCCCTGATCGTCGACATGATCGAAAAGGGCTTCGAGCTGTCCGAGGCATCGAACACGCCGGTCATGCTCGAAGTCAGGGTGCGCACCTGCCATATGCATGGGAGCTTCGTGGCCAAGGATAACGTTCGCCCGGCCTTTACCCTCGACGACGCGAAGAACGCTCCGCGTCGTGACCTTGGCCGGATAGTCCTGCCGCCTGCCGCCTATGAACACGAGCAGGAAAAGATCCTCAAACGCATGCCCGCCGCGATCGACTTCATCAAGGCGCATCAGCTCAATGAATGGTTTGGCCCGGCAGAGGGTAAGATCGGCATCGTCCTGCAGGGCGGGATGTACAACAACGTCATCCGCGCGCTTCAATTCCTGGGCTTGTCCGACGCCTATGGAAATACGCAGGTGTCGCTCTACGTCATGAACGTCACCTATCCGGTGATCGACAGCGAAATGGAAGACTTTGCCCGCGGCAAGGAGGCGATCCTGATGGTCGAGGAAGGCCAGCCCGAATACCTCGAGCAGGCGCTCAACACGGTTCTTCGGCGCAGCGGCCTTGCGGCGCGGATCTATGGCAAGGATGTCTTGCCGATGGGCGGCGATTACTCGGTCCAGGCGCTGCTCGACGGGTTCGAGACGTTCTTCGAACAGGCCGACCCCCGCGCGCTCGGCAACCGCCCACCGCGCCCGGATGCCCGGCCCGTGCTGGCCCTGCCAATCGTCGAAAAGCTCAAGTCAGTCGTCCCCGCGCGTCCGCCCGGACTGTGCACAGGTTGCCCGGAGCGGCCAATCTTCGCGGCGATGAAGCTAGTCCATCAGGATCTGGGCGAACACCACGTTTCGGCCGATATCGGCTGCCACCTTTTCTCGATCCTGCCGCCGTTCAACCTTGGCAACACCACTATGGGCTTTGGACTGGGCGGGGCATCTGCCTCGGCCTTCAGCAAAAGTGGCGGAAAACGCTCGATCGCCGTGATGGGCGATGGCGGATTTTGGCACAATGGCCTGACCAGCGGGATCGGCAACGCCGTCTACAACAAGCACGATGGCGTCTTCCTGATCATCGACAACTTCTATTCGTCGGCGACCGGAGGACAGGACATCCTATCCTCGCGGGCGTTCAACAAAACGCGCAAGACCGGGAACCCCATCGAAAAGGCTGTGCGCGGCGTCGGCGCGACCTGGGTGCGCGAAGTGGACCACACCTACGATGTAGGCCGAATGAAGCGCGTTCTGACCGAAGCTTTGACTACGACGGACGAAGGCCCCAAGATCATAATCGCCTCATCCGAATGCATGCTCAACAAGCAGCGCCGTGTTCGCCCGCTAGAGGCCAAGGCGGTCAAGGACGGCAAGCGCGTGATCAAGCAACGTTTTGGCGTGGACGAAGATGTCTGCACCGGCGATCACGCCTGCATCCGCCTGTCCGGCTGCCCTTCGCTGTCTGTCAAACAGCTCGACGATCCGCTGCGCGACGACCCCGTCGCGGCGATCGACAACAGCTGCGTGGGTTGCGGCAATTGCGGTGAGGTATCCGAAGCCGCCGTGCTGTGTCCCTCGTTTTATCGCGCCGACATCATCAGCAATCCGAGCTGGTGGGACAGGATGAAATCCAAATCCGCCTTGGCCTTCATCGGGTTTCTTCAGCATCGCCGCGAACGGCGGCGCACCTTTCTGGAGGCCGCGTGATGCGGAATGAAACGGTCAATTTGCGGATTGATGCCGCGGGCGAGGCAACCGAGCGGCCCATCTCGATCGCGATCGTCGCGATGGGTGGACAGGGCGGCGGAGTTCTGACCGGTTGGATCGTCAAGCTGGCCGAGGACGCCGGGTGGGTTGCCCAGTCCACCTCAGTTCCGGGGGTGGCGCAACGCACCGGCGCGACGATATACTACGTCGAGATGATGCCCGCGCAGGGTGATCGGGTTCCGATTCTGGCGCAGATGCCCACACCGGGCGACGTCGATATCGTGCTGGCATCGGAATTCATCGAGGCTGGTCGCTCGATACTGCGCGGGATCGTTACACCAGAACGCACCCTGCTGATTGCTTCGAGCCATCGCTCATTGACGATCGCGGAAAAAAGCGCGCCCGGCGAAGGCATTGCCGATAGCGGCGCTGTCGCAGAAGCCGTCGGCGTAGCCGCACAGGACAGCATCATCTTCGACATGAATGTCCTGGCAACGGCCAATGGCAGCGCGATCTCGTCGGCCATGTTTGGCGCGCTCGCAGCATCGGGGCGCCTGCCTTTCCCGCTTGCCGCCTACCATGCGGTGATCACTGCCGATGGCAAGGGCGTTGCAGCCAGCATCAAGACCTTCGACGCGGCCTATCAGCGCGCCCTTAACGGAGGAGAACAGCTCGCTCCTCCGGAAGCAGCCAGCGCAGCGGCCTTCCCCGAAAGATCGCGTCCGTCATCCCCGCATGCCGAGGCCCTGCTGATGCGTCTCGAGGCCGAATTGGCACCTGCAGTTGTTCCAATGGCGCGAGCCGGTCTGGCCAAGGTCGTTGACTTTCAGGACCTGCGCTATGGTGCGGAATACCTCACCTTGCTGGACGAAATCCATTGCCTCGACCGCTACCTCGGCGGCTCCGAGCATGGCATGCTCCTGAGCATCGAGGCAGCGAAGTATCTTGCCAATGCAATGGCCTATGACGATGTCGTACGGGTCGCCGATTTAAAGACGCGTGCCTCCCGGCACCGTCGTGTCGAGCGCGAGATCGGTCTGCGTTCGGGGCAGATCTTTGCCACGACCGAATACATGCATCCGCGTATGGAGGAGATCGTCGGACTGTTGCCGGCCCGGCTGGGGCTTTGGCTGAGAAGCCGGGCGGGCTTCTATGCCTGGCTCGATCGCCGGATCAGCAAGGGTCGCCGCGTGCGAACCTATTCGCCCGGTTGGTTCCTTATGCTATACTTGGTTGCAGGCCTGCGCCGGATCCGCCGCGCCTCGTTGCGTCACCGCGAGGAAGTGGCCCATCGTGCCGACTGGCTTGCCCTGGCCACCCGGCTGGCTCACGGCAACTATGCTCTGGGTGTCGAGGTAATCAGGTGCCAGCGGCTGATCAAAGGTTATTCGGACACCCACGCCCGTGGCCAATCGAAATTTGCCAAAGTAACCGATGAGATCCAACGTATCGCCGCGCGCGCCGACGCGGCCGATTGGGCGCGGCGACTGCGCGAAACGGCGATCCGCGAGGAAGATGGTGGTGACCTGGACGGGCTGATCCGCACCATCCGGGCTTTCGCATGATTAAAGCTTGCCCGAGCACACACCGCATCGCATTAGACTTAGGGTCAGGACCTAGCCAGCAGCGACCAGCGCAGGGGATGTGATAGCTTTGCCGGACAGACCGGATCTGAAATCCGAATTCGCGCCTAGCCAGCGAAACGTGGAGACACAAGTCTGGCACGCCATGCTTGGCGTTCATGGCGCGGTGTTCTCCCGGCTTAACCGCGCAATGAGCCGGGAGTTCGGGATTACGCTGGCCAAGTTCGATGTCCTGGCACAGTTGTACCGCAATCCGGCGGGAATGACCCAGGGCAACCTGTCCCGTCAGCTCAAGGTGACGGGTGGAAACGTCACAGGTCTGGTCCGACGGCTATGCGGCGATGGTCTAATCACGAGGCACATGTCGCCTGACGATCGGCGCGCATTCGTTGTTCAGCTTACCGTTCTTGGCAAAGAAACATATCTGTCCGCGCGGGCCCGCCACGATGCCAAGCTGGAGGAAATGTTTCGCGAAATCGACGTCGACGACAAGGCCCGGGTCTTGGGGATCCTGTTGGCAATGGCGGCCCGCGTGCAACCATCGTCAGGAGCGGCGGGGCATTGAGCGTCCCCAAACCGCCCCGTTCGCAGGACGAGCTCGAAAGCTACCTGCCCTATCTGGTCAACCGGCTCGCCGTCCTGGGCCAGGCAGTGCAGAACCGTCAGCTCAGCGCCAACGGCATCAACCTGGTGATCCTGCGAACCTTGTCGATCTTGCATATCGAAGACGCGCTGACCATCAACGAAATCGCGGCGCGCACCTTTACCGAACAATCGTCGACCAGCCGTGCGATCGACGCGATGGTTTCGCAAGGCCTGGTCGAGAGACGTATTCCCGAGCGCGACCAGCGCCAACGGGTCATCGCGCTTACGCCGCTGGGCCGGGAACAGTTGTTCAATAATTGGCCGGCGATGGCCGAATACTTCGACGTTTTGAGTGAAGGAATCTCGGCTGCGGAGCGGAATGTTCTTCGCGACATGCTGATCCGCATGCTCGCCAATCTGGAGCGGCTTGGCAACCAAGGTTGATGAGCTTGTTTGGCTCGGCGCTTCCTTGACAGCTATTCATTTATCTATAAACATATGCATATCCATATCAATCGCATGCAGAGGGCAATGGTGAGAAACGCGACTGTATTCGATCGGTTCAAGGCCACAGCCGCGCGCTGGCCCGACAAACCATTCCTTAACGTGCTACCCGAAACTGCCGAGATCTATGGCATTCCGGAGGGCGAGATCACCTATGCCGAAATGCTTGATCGCGTGTCAGAACGCCAGAAAGCCTTGGCCGATGCCGGTTATGGCGAAGGCACCCGGGTTGGCCTGCTGCTGCAAAATCGACCGGTCTTCATCGAAATCTGGTTTGCCGTGAATGCGCTGGGCGGCTCGGTCGTGCCGATCAACCCGGACTTGCGCCGCAGCGAGCTCGAATACCTGATCGAGCACTCGGAAATGGCCGCAGTCTTCGTGCTGCCCGAACGACTGGAAGAGGTTGCCGCGGCAGCCCTGGCCGTCGGCAGTCCCGCGACCCCGATCTCGCCGGACGACCCGGTCCGGCCGCTGCTGCGCAAGGGTAACCCGGCCACAGGAGACGGTTCCGGTCGCGAAGCCGGACTGCTCTACACGTCGGGAACCACCGGACGCCCCAAAGGCTGCGTCCTTACCAACGAATACTTCCTTCATTCGGGCGATTGGTACTGCGATGCCGGCGGGCACCTCGACCTGCGTCAGGGCGGGGAGCGCATGCTCACCCCATTGCCGCTTTTCCATATGAATGCCATGGCAGTGTCGGTGATCGCAATGGTCTCCGTGGGCGGCTGCTTGACCATGCTCGACCGCTTCCACCCATCGACCTGGTGGGAATCGGTCCGTCGCAGCAAGGCGACGTGCCTGCACTACCTTGGGGTGATGCCCGCCATGCTGTTGAACGCCGAGCCCTCCGATGCGGATCGCGCGCACGACGTGCGTTTCGGTTTTGGCGCGGGCGTCCCTGCTGATCTTCACGCTTTCTTCGAGATGCGCTTCGGATTCCCGTTGATAGAGGCGTGGGCCATGACCGAAACGGGCAGCGGCGGCGTGATCAGTGCGCACCGCGAACCGCGCAAGATCGGCACCCATTGCTTCGGCCGACCGACCGACGAGGTTGAAATCCGCATCGTTGATGAGGGCGGCACCGACGTTGACGGCACGCAGCCAGGCGAATTGCTGGTGCGACGCGCTGGTCCCGACCCGCGCTATGGATTTTGCAGCGGCTACCTCAAAGATCCCGACGCGACCAGGGATGCCTGGGCCGATGGCTGGTTCCACACCGGCGATATCGTCGCCCGCGATGTCGACGGAGACCTGCACTTCGTTGACCGAAAGAAGAACGTCATCCGCCGCTCGGGCGAGAACATCGCAGCGGTCGAGGTCGAGACGATCCTGTCCAAGCATCCCGCGATCCGCCAAGTTGCCGTCGCGGCCACGCCCGATCCCTTGCGCGGCGATGAGGTAGCGGCTTTGGTCGTGACCGAAACTGGCCTTGCCAACGCCGGGACTGCGGCCGAGATCGCTCGCTGGGGGCTGGATGAAATGGCCTATTACAAGGTGCCCGGCTGGATCGGCTTTGTAGACCACCTGCCCCGCACCCCGACCGAAAAGATCCTGCGCGCAGCGCTCAAGGATCTGGTCGCAGAAAACATGGCCGCCGGCACCATGCACGATACCCGTGCCTTCAAGAAGCGTAGCAGATGAGGCGCGCGCCTGCCGCGTATGACGGCATCGTGGTCTGCGCGCCGATCACTGTGCCCTATGTGCGCTTCTCTAACGAGACGGCCCACTGGTTTGCAGGCAGGGCGCTGCGCCAGTTGCGCGACACGGCCGGGTTTGGCCCGCGCGACATCGACGGTTTCTGCTTCGCCAGCTTTTCCGCAGGACCCGATACCGCCGTCGGGCTGACCCAGCACCTTGGCCTCACCCCGCGCTGGCTCGATCACTTGCCGACTGGCGGGGCGAGCGGAGTCATGGCGCTGCGCCGCGCCGCGCGGGCCGTGCAGTGCGGCGATGCCGAAACGGTAGTGTGCCTTGCCGCCGATACCAACGCCATCGACAGCTTCCGTCACAGCCTGGCGGGCTTCTCGCGCTTCTCGCAAGATGCGGTCTATCCCTACGGCTTCGGTGGACCCAACGCGACCTTCGCGCTGATCACCGATGCGTATATGCGCGCATTTGGCGTGACGCGCGAAGACTTCGGCAAGCTTTGCGTGGCGCAGCGCGCCAATGCCGGATCGAACCCCCTGGCGTTGCAGCGCAAGAACTTGTCGCTTGATGAATACCTTGCCGCACGACCGATTGCCGACCCGGTTCACCTCTACGATTGCGTGATGCCCTGCGCCGGAGCCGAGGCCTTCGTCGTCACCACACCTGAAATTGCCGCCAAGCGCGGATTGCCGGCCGCCAGCGTGCTGGCCACGATCGAGCGCCACAACGCCTTCCCTGAAGATCCGGTCCAGCTTCGCGGCGGCTGGGAAATGGATATCGGCACGTTCTGGGACGCTGCCGGGATTGGACCAGCCGATGTCGATACCCTTCAGGTCTATGACGACTACCCGGTGATCGTTGCCATGCAGCTCCAGGACCTTGGCTTTTGCGAAAAGGGCCGAGTTGCCGAATTCATCCGCCGCACCCGCTTCGACATTAACGGAGACCTGCCGCTCAACACGAATGGCGGGCAATTGTCGGCTGGCCAGGCCGGGGCGGCCGGCGGCTTCCAAAACGTGACCGAAGCGCTACGCCAAATCACCTGCCAACCGCTCGGCGACCAAGTCCCCGATGCCGCGATTGCGGTCGTTTCCGGCTTCGGCCTCGTCAACTATGATCGCGGCATCTGCACCGGTGCCGCTGCGCTAAAGGCACTACGATGAGCGCACGTCCACCCCGCCAAGCGCGCGATCCGCTGGCCCGCAAGAAGGCGAGGCACCTTTCGCCGCCCGCGCGCAGTCGTGCGATGCACGCAATGTCCGCCCGTGCGGCGCAGGGACGCTTCGTTCTGCAGGTCTGCACAGATTGCGGCAAGGCGACCTATCCCCCGCGCGATGCCTGCCCCACCTGTTGGGGAGAGCTTGCCTGGCAAGATCAGCCGAACGGCGCCAAGGTGTTGTGCGATACGATCATCCGCGCGTCGACCGATCTCTATTTTCGCGATCACCTGCCCTGGCACATGGGCAAGGTCGCGCTCGATGCCGGACCGGTCGCGCTGGTCCATCTGCACCGAGAGCTGAAGCCGGATGACCGCGCCTTAATCCGCCTGATGCTCGATCGCGGCGGGAACGCCGCGATGTTTGCTCTGCCCCTACCCGGAGATTTCGACATGGCCGATAAGCAAATGCGCGAATTCGTTGTTCCGGTGGCCGGCAAAACCGTGCTGGTCAGCGATGCCCGCAGCGCGATCGGGCTGGCCGTGGTCAAGGCGCTGCACGACGCGGGCGCCGGCCTGATCGTGGCCGGGCTTGCCCCGCCGGCGCGAGGTGCCGATGTAGTCAACACGGTGCTGGTGCTTGAACACGTTCAGCCGGTACCGTTGGACCTTGCCGATCAGGTCAGCCTCAGTGAAACGCTAAGCAAGGTCGGCGGACCGCTCGACATCGTAATTAACACCGCTCGCCACGTGAGAAGCGGCGGCGTCAGCGCGCACGGCAACCTGATTGAGCAGCGCCGCGCCTTCGAGGTTTCTGCCATCGGCTTCAGCCGCCTTGCCGAGGCCTGCGCGCCGCTACTGGCCGAGCGCAGTCACGGGGCTTTCGTCGATCTCATAAGCAGCGATGCGCTCTCCGGTTCTGCCAGCCACGCGGCTTTTGCCGCGGCCGAATCGGCGCGCCACTCGCTGCTCCAGGCCTTTCGCCACGAAATGCGCAGCGCCGGTGTTCGCGTGCTTTCGGTCTTCACCGGCCCGGTAGAGGACGAGCACCACCAATCTGTACCGCCGCCCAAGGTCGCGCCCAGTCGCATCGCCTCGGCCATTGTCGAGGCACTAGCTCAGGGGCGCGAGCAGACCTGTGTCGGTGATGTCGCCAGTGACGCAATGGCGCGCTGGCTGGCCGATCCGGCGCTTTACGCAAGGGAGAAGAACCTGTGACAGCCGCCGCCAGTCCAGCGCTTTCCGCCATGGTCGCGGATATCGCCAGCGGAGCGATCCGCGTCGTCGATCTGACCAACGTGCTATCGAGCGACTTCCCGGTCATCGTCCTGCCGTCCGAGTTCGGTCAGTGCGAACCATTCCGCATGGAAACTGTCTCGCGCTATGATGGCAACGGTCCGGCCTGGTACTGGAACAACATCTCGATGAACGAACACACCGGCACGCACTTCGATGCGCCGGCGCATTGGGTGACCGGGCGTGACGTGGTCAACGGGACCGTGGACGCCATTCCGCCGCAAGACTTCATTCACCCCGCCGTGGTGATCGACATCTCCGACGAGGCCGCGGCGGACGAGGATTTCATCGTTACCCGAGCTTTTGTCATAGCTTGGGAAGCCCGTAACGGCCCGATCCCGCCCCGCCACTGGGTGTTGTTACGCTCCGACTGGTCGAAGCGCGTGGGCACACTGTCCTACCTCAACCTAAAGGATGACGGTGCTCATTCACCTGGCCCCAACGCCGATGCCATGCGCTTCCTGGTGAACGAACGCGACTGCATCGGCCTGGGGGTCGAAACAGTCGGCACCGATGCCGGACAAGCCTCGCTGTTTGACGAGCCGCTGCCGGCCCATTCGATCCTTCACGGCAACGGCCGCTATGGCCTGCAATGCCTGACCAACCTCGATCAGTTGCCGGTTTTCGGATCGGTGATCGTCGCCAGTCCGCTCAAGATCAAGGGCGGTTCGGGTAGCCCGCTGCGGGTGATTGCGCTGGTATCGGGCGGCGTCGGCTAAGTGTCGCGTGGCCGAAAATAGCAACTATGGCGGCGGCAGCGCACTACCGCCAAATGGCGAATTTGCCATTGATCGTCAGGGCGATGACACGGCGCGCCGCACCGGGAGGTAACCACAGGATCATGAACACGGGCGAACCAGTCGCACAGGATCGGGGCGGGTTGATCAAGGGCCTGCTCGGTACCGGCGATATCATC
>JBDUBN010000015.1:0-16252 GCA_040004085.1 Novosphingobium sp. | reverse complement strand
CGCGCAAGTGCGCGGTCCATATTTCCCTGCAGGCGCGGTATCAGGTTTTCCGAAAGCGGGCGCATCCAGTCGGTGGTTTGAAGAACCTTGTCGTTCCAAAACGGCGCGTGCAGCCCGGCCAGACTCACCATGCAGTCAGTGGCCTGAAGTTGCGTACATCCCTCAAATTCGTCGCCGGGCCTGCCGTTTGGATAATCTTCCAGTAGTAACGAAAATTGATCCTCGTCAGGACTGAGCCAGGTAGAAAACGACTGCGGCGCACGGATCGAAACCGAGTCACGGAACTGGTCGTAAAAACGGACCTCCGCGCCATAGAATCCAGGCCGACCTTCGATACCAAAGCCCTTTTTCCCGAGAAGCCTGCTGCTGGGACTGTCGCCGGTGCATTTGAAGATGACGCTGGGCAGCATGGTTTCGCTGCCTTCAGAGTGCACAAGTTTAATGCGGTAAGTGTTGCCCATCAGACCACCGCTGAGCCTTTCTACCGAAAAACTCGCGAGTGCTACGTTACGCCCGGCTTTGCGAAGGACTCCCTCCAGCCACCCAAGCGTAACTTCGGCGATGCAACGTGGCGCTTGTGTGTCCGCCACATCAATGCCGGGACGATCCATGGGGGTGATGGGGTCAGTGTCCATTCTCGGGTCCTCAGCGCCAGTTGGCGTCGGCGAGGCCTAGATCCGGCCAGGCACCGACGATTTCGGTATTCAGTATTCCCCACCCATCGGCCCCGGTTGCCACATCACGGATACGGACCAGAATGTCGCGCAGTTGATGGATCGAGCGACATGTTGCAGGATCGGCGGTGCTATCGATCATGGCCCCTTCGACGTTCAATCGTCCCCGCGCCTCGCCGTGGTAGTGCCCCTCGTATCCATGATACAGCCCTGCCCCGAGGCAGACGCGTGACTGACATGCTATCTCGATCTCGAACGGTCGCGTGGAACCATCTGCCATGACCAGAATGATGCGACCGCCGATTGGCTCGCGGTTGTACGGATCAAAATGCAGGTCAAAAATGGTTTGCTGGGCATGGATAGAATCATCCGCATCGCCGAATATCTTGCTTTCGTTTACGATCTGGCTGCCACGGGCGCTTCGAACTTCCCAGGAAAACAGATGGACCCGGTAGCTTGAGCCATCGGCTCGCTGCAGGACACAGGGTGCCCACACCATGCGATACTGGGTGCCCGGCGGCATCGATGCCCGATCGGGAACCTCCGGCGATGCAGCGCCGGTGTTCTGTTTGATCCCCCAGCTATGATCGCGAAATCCGAACGCTTCTGCGCCATCGATGTCGAACCGATCACCTTCGAAGGCGATCCAGCCGCTGGCCTCTGCGCACAACACGTACCGGACTTCGTCCTGAACCCGGCGATAACCTCTGACGACGGTGGACCGATCTTCGATCCAGGGTCGTGCGATGACGCGCTGCGTAATGTCGAAGCTTATCGGTTGTTGCGAGGTTTCCTCCAAGACGACCCGCGTCGTGCGAAGTGGCTCGATAACCTGGTAGTGAAATGGACCAACCGACAGACTCGACGTATCGGGGGCAAGACGTCTGCTGAAGCGCACGTTACGCTGACGACGACCGACCGAGATGCCGGCAAATCCATCCATCACGTTGCGGTTCGTGTACTTTCCGATACCCCAATGCAATGCAAACCGATCGTCTTTTGCAATGGCGCAACCGTACGCGCGCTCGGTCCACGCCGGATCGGAGGTTCCCACATTGGCGAACATCTCTTGAGTTTGGTGACAAAACATTTCGTCAGCATCTGACAATGGTCCGACTGGCACTTCCATGACATTACCTTCCCGATTTTATGGGCTGATTAATATAGGCGACAATCCGCAGCGCACCCCGTCTTTAGAATGGGGTACGCGACACTTCTCCTGGCTATTTTGCATCAACGAATCTGGAGAAGTCCGAAATGTTCAATCAAGCTCCCGAGCAAGGCAGCTACAATGCGTTCGCGCGCAATCTCCCTTTGCAGGAAGCCTTCGGCCGCCTTGATGCCGGATCGCTGCAAGGCCGCATCGAGAGCGTCGGTGACGTTGCCGGGAGCGAGGAGGCGCGCTATCACGCGGAGTGTACCGACCGCACGCCGCCGATCCTTCACCGTTATGATCAATGGGGGAACCGGGTAGACAAGGTCGAGCGCAGTGCATCCTGGCACTGGCTGGTCGACAAGACGATCGAATTTGATCTCCATGCGATGACCACCCGCCCGGAAAACAAGGCTGCGCATGCCGCGCGGGCAGCCATGGTCATGACATGGGGAGAAGTGAGCCTCCCCACAATCTGTCCGCAATCGGCCAACTATTCAATAGTCCCTGCGCTTGCCAAGGATCCGGTTCTATCTCGGCAATGGATACCGCAACTTGTCACTATGGATCGATCGCAATTGGTACTCGCTGCCGCATCCCTTACCGAAAGGCAGGGCGGTTCCGACGTGCGCCAGACATCCACCGTGGCTCAACGCCAGCAGGATGGGACATACTTGCTCAACGGCCTGAAGTGGTTTGTCACATGTCCCTGGGCCGAGGTCATGCTGGTTTTGGCGCGGGCGCCAGACGGACTGACGAGCTTCGTCGTCGATTCACGGCAGGAGGGCTTCCGGATCGAGCGACTTAAGGACAAGCTGGGCTGGCACGGTTTGGGCGTGGGCGAGGTGGAACTGCGTGACGTCCAGGCGCAACGGCTAGGAGACGAAGGACGCGGCGTGGGCACGATCATGCAAATGATCACCTACACCCGGCTAGACGTGATGTTGGAGGGCGTCGCGTCCTTGCGCACCGGGGTCGTTCGTTCGATCCATCACGCGCGGCACAGATCGGTTCTCGGGAAGACGCTGGATCAGCATCCGCTGATGCAGAATGTCCTGGCCGATCTGGCTCTGGAATCCGAGGCCGCGACGCAAGCGGCGATGTGTATCGCAGAGGCCTATGATCGGCCTGGTTCGCAGTATCAGCGGATCGCTCTTTCGCTCATGAAATACTGGATAACCAAACGGGCTGCGCCGCATGCGGCCGAAGCATTGGAATGCCTTGGCGGCAACGGCTACGTCGAGGCATCGGGTATGCCGCGGCTACTCCGCGATTCAGTGGTCGGCTCCGTCTGGGAGGGGTCTGGTAATGTTGCGGCGCTTGACGTGCTGCGCGCGGTCCGCACTTCATCCGAAGCGGTCGAGGAATTCTGTGCCCTCTGCAACATGGCGCGGGGCGGCGACAGGTTGCTCGATGCCTGGCTCGACGCAACTTTTGTCGAAATGCGCATGTGGTCCACCAGTGAATATGCCGAATGGGATGCCCGAATGATGGCTGAACGGCTGGCTCTCGCGTTTCAGGCCAGCTTGCTGGTTCGGCATGCTCCCGCTGCCGTGGCCGATGCATTTTGCAAGGCCCGGCTGGATTTGCGCGGGTTGGCCTATGGCGGCCTAGCGCGAGGTGCCGACTGCGGCGCCATTCTGGAACGTGCCTTTCCCGCATGAACGTGATCGCCACGGCCATCCAATAACACAATGATTATGAAAGCTGCCCAGCCGCGCGGGCCGCGTCTTCCCCAATCGACAAAAGGATCGAAAGATGCACGACTACCATTCGCCATGGGAGACAAGTGAACTGACGCAGTGGCGCGACGCAGTACGTCGCTTTTGCGAACAGGAAGTTGTCCCGCATGATGAAACGTGGAGCGCTCAGGGGTTCGTTGACCGCTCTGCTTGGCGCAAAGCCGGCGAACTGGGAATACTGGGTGCCGATATAAGTGAAGAACTAGGCGGAACCGGAGGCCATTTTGGGCACAGTGCTGTCGTTGCTGAAGAACTGTCGCGTGTCGGGGCAAATTCGTTTCGAGTCGCCATCGCCATTCATGTGATCGCAGTGCATTACATCGTGGCCTACGGTTCGGACGAGCAGCGGAGGCAATGGATCCCCAAACTTTGTGACGGGTCGGCGCTTGCTGGCGTTGCCATGAGCGAACCTGGCGGCGGATCTGACTTGCAGAACATGCGTACGGCTGCGCTGCGCGACGGTGACAGCTATATCGTAAACGGATCGAAGATATTCATTACTAACGGATCGCAGGCAGATCTCTTGATCGTTGCTGCGAAAACCGATCCCTCGCAGCGAGCTCGCGGGATCTCTATGCTCCTTCTCGAGACAAACACGCCGGGCTTTTCAGTGGGCCGCCGCCTGGAGAAGCTGGGGCTGCATGCTTCCGATACATGTGAACTGTTTTTCGACAATTGCCGTATTCCTGCAATGGCATTGCTTGGCCAACAAGAAAGCGCCGGCTTTGTCCAGATGATGGAGCAGTTGGCATACGAACGCGCTATCGCGGCCGTGGGCTGCGTGGCGAATATGGAATATGCGTTCGAGCTGACCCGCCAATATTGCCATGATCGAAACGCTTTCGGCAAAGCCATCATGGACTTCCAGAACACGCGCTTTGAATTGGCGGATGTCAAATCTGAAACGTTCGTATCTCGACTTCTGGTTGACCATGTGATCGGGCAGATGATTGATGGCCAGGTCAGTGCCGAACTTGCATCCACAGCAAAATATTTGACCAGCGAGAAGCTGGGACGCTGCGTCGACCGCTGCGTGCAGTTGTTCGGTGGCTACGGCTACATGGCAGAATATCCGATTGCCCGCCTTTATGCCGATGCCCGGATCGAGCGAGTTTATGGCGGAACGACCGAAATAATGAAGGAAATCATCGGTCGGGCAATCTAAGCCGCTTCATTAATTTACCAATCATAAAATTTTTTCAACCCCCGCCTTTTAGGTGGGGTTTGGAAACCCAGTCAGTCTTAGTTCCGACTGATAACAACATTAAGGGAGACGAAAATGCCGAGATGCCTGAAAAGCACGAACCCGCTCCGGACAACGAGCGCTATGGCTGCATTGATGATTGGCGGCATGTGCGCTTTTACCAGTGCAAATGCTGCAGAGGTTGTGGATGCGCCAGCGTCGCCACAGTCAGTCGATGACAGCGAAGCCGGCGAAATTATTGTCACGGCCAACCGTCGCACACAATCTATCAATGATGTCGGCTTGTCGGTGACGTCATTTGAAGGATCGTCGCTGAAGGAAAGGGGCGTCGCTTCCGTTTCCGACCTGCAAAAGGTCGTGCCGGGATTTAGTGCGGCCGATACAGGCCTGAATGTGCCCGTTTATTCGATACGCGGCATTGGTTTCAATGACTCGAGCCTCGCCTCGAACTCGACTGTCGCCGTCTCGGTCGATGAAATTCCGCTGCCCTACACAGCGATGACTCAGGGCGCCGTGCTTGATTTGCAGCGCCTCGAAGTGGTGAAAGGCCCTCAAGGCACGCTTTATGGGCAGAATTCGACGGGCGGTGCAATCAACTATATTGCCAACAAGCCGACTAACAGTTTCGCATTTGGTGGCCAGGTCGGGTTTGCCCGCTTCAACACGGCGACAGGTGAGGTTTTTGTCAGTGGCCCGCTTTCGGAAACGGTGAAGGCCAGGCTGTCTGTCAGCGGCACCTTGGGTAGTGACTGGCAGAAGAGCTTTACGCGCGACGACAGCTTGGGTCAGGTCGCAAAGGCCGCTGCCCGTCTCCAATTGGCGTGGGATGCCGCGGACCGTCTGAATGTGCAGTTCATCGGCAGCGGCTGGATTGATCGTTCGGATACTCCAGCAGCGCAGATCATTGGATTTCGCCCGCAAACGCCGGCAAATGTGGCGCGATTTCCCCAGACATTCAACTCTCCTCTGACGCCGCTTAATGCCCGCGCGGCAAACTGGGATCCGACCAAGAATTACGCCCGCAACGATTCTTTCTACCAGCTCGCGCTCAAGGCGTCATATGATCTGGGATCGGACATTCAGCTCACGTCGATCTCAGCCTATTCGCACTACAAGACGCAGGCCTACAACGATCGCGACGGTATCGTCCCGACCAATTTCCAGTTTACGACCAATGGCAAGATCACCTCGTTTTACCAGGAGCTGCGTCTTGGTGGAACGAGTGGTGCGCTGACCTGGAGCGTTGGCGGTAACTACCGCAAGGACCACGTCTACGATTATCAGCTCAACGATCTCATAGATGCAACCAACACATTCACATTCGGCAAAAAGTTCAACAATGCCGTAGTGTTCAGCGATCAGCATGTAGAGACATTTGCGATCTTTGCAGATGGCGAATACGAAATCGTACCCTCACTGTCGGTGGTCGGTGGTGTTCGCTACACCAAGGATACGCGCCGTTTCGAAGGCTGCTCGGCTGATAGCGGCGATGGTCTCACATCGTCGCTCTACACCACGCTTTCTGCGTTCTTCCGCGGCCGCGCAGGCCTCGCGCCGCTTGCTCCACTGGCTCCGGGCGTATGCGTAACCCTGGCACCGCCCACGTTTACGTCTGGGCTCGTGACTGATCGCTTGTCTGAAGACAACGTCGCATTCCGTGCTGGCCTGAATTTCAAACCGACCACGGATACGCTGATCTACGGGACGTTTTCGCGTGGCTACAAGGCCGGTTCGTTCCCGACCCTTGGGGCAGCCTTCGCCATCGGTTATGGGGCGGCCAATCAGGAGCGCGTCGACGCCATCGAACTCGGCGTCAAGGCGGCCTTCCTCGATCGCAAGCTGAACATCAATGCCGCATTATTCGACTACGACTACCGCGACAAGCAGCTGCGCGGGCGTATCATCGATCCTGTGGCCGGAAACCTGTCCAAGCTTGTCAATATACCGAAAACCAAGATCCAGGGCTTTGAAGTCGAAGCCAGCGTCCGGCCATTCTCGGGTCTGACCTTGAATGGAGCGGTCACCTACATAAAGACTGAGATCAAGGAATTCGTAGGGATCAACTTCTTCAACACGACTGAGAATTTCGTCGGTCAAACCTTGCCCTTTACGCCCGCATGGTCGGTCAACGGCGGCGGCGAATATCGGTTTGCCATGGATGCCGACAAGGATCTGTTCGCGGGGGCTGACCTCACCTATCGCAGCAAGACCTCAGGCTTCATCGGAAACGACCCGGGTGTGGGGATCAATGCCTATACGACGCTTGATCTGCGAGCCGGCGTCGAAGCGAAGGATGGTCGATGGAAGTTCACGGTCTGGGGTAACAACGTGACCAATGCATACTATTGGTCTGGCAGTAACCGGAATTCGGACACCCTTATTCATTATGCTGCCCGCCCTGCCACATACGGCATACTTTTCGGCTGGAAATACTGATACTAGGATGCATGTTGCCCCATCCCGGCGGCGCCGGGATGGGTTGGTGACCGAGGAACATCTGCTTTGATCGGCCCATACGCCGATTTCTACCGACGGCACATCCGGAGCCGAGCCATGATCAATCGTCCGTGGATGAAGCTTCGCCCTGACTTCGACTGGCGAGTTCCGCACGTATTTGCTTCCGGGCTTGCCGTTTTTCAAGCTGCGCTAGAGAGATCGCCGGATGGCACGGCGGTTGATTATTTCGGCCGCGAAATATCTTATGCGCAAATCGACGCCATGAGCGGGCGACTTGCGCAACGACTGATTGCGAGAGGTTTCGCACAGGGCGATCGACTTGCCGCGATGATGCAAAACATCCCGGAATTCGTAATTGCCATGATTGCAGCTTGGAAGGCGGGTGGGGCGTTCCTTCCTATAAGTCCGATGAATACCGCCCGTGAATTGTCAATTATCCTTAATGATGCTCGGCCATCTGCATTGATAATCGAGCGGGCAAACCATTCCGCAAGCTATCAGAAAATGGAACGCTCGGTTTGGCGACCGACGACGCTTTTCCTGGCGGACGCCTTTTCACACGCTGGGGCGGAGGTTGCTGTGCCCGCCGCGCCTGCAGAATTGGTACCTGAAAGTCTCCTTGAACTCATTTCAGCGGAACATGGTGATGCCTTAGTGCAACTCGACGGCGGATCAATCGATCCTCAGGACGATGCCCTCCTGGTCTACACGTCGGGAACTACGGGCGTGCCCAAGGCTGCTGTCATTTCGCATTCCGCAACGGGAATAGGCGCTTCCTATGGGGCGGATATCTACGGGCTCGCAAACGGCGACACCGTCCTGGCCCTGGCACCGGTCTTTCACATGACCGGATTGATGACGACCGTGATGACCAGCCTCTTTCTGTCCGGAAAACTGGTCATGGCCTATCGCTTCAACCCCGCCACTTATATCGATGTAATCGCGCGGACGAAGCCAGCCTTCACCGCAGGCCCTCCGACAGCGTTCATGGCACTGATGCAGGCCGGAGGCGATCTCGCGACTCTCGGATGTTTCAAGTCGATCGGTCTCGGCGGGGCTCCTGTACCCCCGACGATTCTGGGTGAGATAAAGGCGGCTTTCGGCATCGCTGCGCAAACAGGCTACGGGATGACCGAAACTGGCGGCGCCACCATTCTGACGCCGATCGAACTTCGTGACATCACTCCGGTCGACCCGCAAAGCGGCGCACTTGCTATAGGCATTCCTTGCGCGGGCGTTGATGCCTGGATACTCAATGACGACGGCACGCGCGCAGGACCGCGCGAGATTGGCGAGATCGTTCTCCAGACTCCGACCAACATGAACCGCTATTGGAATCGGACGGAGCAAACGGGTGAAACGCTGCGGCCCGATGGGCTACGATCTGGCGATGTCGGATTTTACGATGAAGACGGCTGGTTCTACCTTGTCGACCGCAAGAAGGACGTCATCATCGCCGGTGGATACAAGGTATGGCCGCGCGAGGTCGAGGACGTCATCTATGCCTCTGGGCAGGTTCTGGAGGTAGCAGTGATCGGTATCCAGGACCCGTATCGCGGAGAGATGATCAAGGCGCTTGTTGTCCCGAGATCCGGGACTGTAGACACAGACGAATTGCTGCGGTTTTGCCGCGCAAATCTTTCAGCCTACAAAGTCCCGCGGGAAATTGAGGTTGTTGAGCGGTTGGAAAAGACCGTTTCGGGCAAGATCAGGCGGGTCGCTGTCTGACACTAATCTGCTGATATAGCTTATGATGTCAGTTCGACCCTGAAAGCTTGGCGACGGCGGCTGTCCGCGACTTTACTTGCAGTTTCTGAAACAGGTTCCGCAAGTGCCATTTCACGGTCACCGCCGAAATGCCAAGACGGGCTCCTATATCGTCATTCGAAAGACCTGCCTTGACGAGGCGCATGATGGACTGTTCCTTGCGGGTCAAAAGCTTTGACAGGCCCGTCAGATGGCTTGGATGCTGCACTGTGGGATGGCGATTGCCGTAAGCGTTGCCAGATGCGATCGCTTTTGCAAAATCATGCTGGTCTTGCCGAAAGCCGCTAAGGCGGGATTGTTCGACAAGCAATGGAGTGATCGGCGCGAGCAGGCGCGCTTCATCCATGAGCATCTGCCGGAGGCCGCCGCCTGGTAAAATATCGTCGCATTCCCAGAAAAGGCTGCTGGCCAACGTGTTCTCGCCATCGGCGATCGCCGCGCCAATCCGGATGACCATCGCCTCGGTCCAGCGCAACATCCGGTTCGATGTGCGTGTCCGATGAAGGATCGGCTGGACAATTTTGCAGGCTTCTTCAGTGCGACCGGCAACCAGCGCAATACGCGCTGATACCATCCTGACCTGCTCGTCGTACCGCTTGCCAAAGCCGGCGTTGGCGCTGAGCCCTGCGATCTTGTCAAATTCTTCGAGGACCTCCGAGAGGCAGCTTGTACCAAACTCCCGGAGTTTGAGATGGCAACCGAACAAACGCACCATGCACTGGCTGCGCGCGCCGGACCTGCGCCCTGCAATTCGCGCCCCCACTTGCAACATTTCGATGGCTTCAGCGGCCCCGTTCGACTGACATATTGCGTTGGCAGTCGTCGTCCATCCCAGCGCCATCGTATCAATCGTGGCGTGGCGAGAGGCAAGATCCAGATTGGCGTGCACGAGATCGCGGGCCAGTTCGGTATATCCCAATTGCCATTCGCAGTTCGCCAGCACCAGCTCAAGCGTATGTCGCATCAAGCCGCGGACTGCGGTGTCATGCAGGCAGTTCAATAGCAGCCTTTTGCCTTCAAGGGGCTGGCCGCGCTCAAGATGGAAAAACGACCACCCGATGACGCTCCATGCATGCAGAAAGGGGGAGTGCGCGCGTAAGCTGGCGCTCGTCGCCTGTTCCAAAGCATGCTGCATGTCGATCATCCGCAATTCGGCCAGATGAGTAACGGCGAGAGCGTTTGCGATCGTCGCTCTGTGCAGCGCATCGCCATCGCTGGCGGCAAGCCACTTGTCGGCAGCAGCGCGTACTTCGGTCCGGTTGTCTCGGCCAAAGTCTGTCAGGATATCAACAAGGCGTTCCGACCCACCTGCAGCACCCACCTCGCTCCCACGCATGACGGTGCCTCGAATAAGATGTGTAGCCGGACCATCGTACTCGATGCTGGCAAGGCGTCCCAGCATGTTCATGCCGCCATCCTGGACGAGAACGATATCGCCAAAGCGAGCGAAGATTTCGTCGGCCTTTTCGGTCAGCAAGTGCGATGCGTGCGCACGATTGCCTGCCTGCACATGATACTGTGCCGCGCGTGGCCAATCCGTCTGCTCCTCGAACCAATTTGCCGCAGCTTGAAAGATGCGTCGCTGCTCTGCAGGCCATTCACGCTTGGCGCGGCAGATGAGGAACTCGCAAAACAACTGGTTAGGACGGGGTACGGTTCCACCGGGCGACTGGGTTCCAAGAAAAGCACAAGCGTCCTGCGCCTGATATAACAGCTTCGGCCCCGTATCGCCGAAAATGGTCTGCACCGACCCGGTCGCGAGTGGCCAGACCGGCGCCATCAAGCAAATGAACCTCTGCAAGGCAGGGTCCAGGCCCTGCAGGATATTTTCTTCGAAATAGGAACTGATTTCGCGAACGTCGCCATGCATCCATCGGGCGATGGCATCGAAGCCGCTGCCCTTTTTGAAAGCCTCGCGAATGAGGCTCCAGGCACCGACCCAGCCGCTCGTCTGACTCATGAGGGAACGAAACCCGGGCGTCAGCATATCTGACATGGTTGCGCCAACAAAAGCGCCGGCCTCGCCATGTGTCAAAGCAAGATCAGCCAGCCCGTAGTTCGCTAATTCTCCTCGCAACCTAAGCGAACTGAGAGATAAGGGCAGGTTTGAGTTGGTTGCTATTATTATAGCGGGTCGGGCAGCATTTCGGCTCTGCTCGAACGCCGCGACGATCTCGCGGAGCCGATCTTGCGGAAAATCGTGCGCGTCATCGATAACGATCAAGACTTTCCTGGCCGCCTCCCCGCCGATGGCTGCGGCACGGTCAAAGGCATTCTTTATGTGGTCTGACATCTGGTTGGCGGCATGCGGTGAAATTATTTCATGGCTTTGATCCATGTTTCGCGTGAGCTGTGCCAGGATTGCTGATTTGCCCGAAGCCACCGGGGCGGTCAAAACTGCAATCCGACGTTCCGCGACATCGTCAATCAGACGATCAAAGATCACGCGCGTTACAGGGCCATCACGAAACATCATCCTGCCCGACTTTAAGTGGGGCTGAATACTTGTCAACGCATGCATTGAGACGTGACGCGCGCCGAACTGCTGGCCCGCCTGTGGGCTATGCATCGTAAGCGCCGACCCTAAAACCCCGCTTTTAGTGTGGGGTTCTGATCGCCGATATCCGATAAAAGCGATTGCGAGGACGCCACTCCCACGATGACCTAGAGATTACAGGGATCAGAGGCATCGTGGTTTTGACTGCTCAATAAAGAACAGAACAGCGTGAGCTGACGAGTTTAACAATACGATGGATGATGAAATGGCATCAATTAGTGAAGTTGTACGCACCATTGCCGGCATCGATCCGCAACGCGAAGCGTTGGTATTCGAGGGCCGCAGGACAACCTATGCAGAAATGCATGCCGAAGCAGACGTCGTCGCCGACGCCCTGCTTTCCAACGGACTATCCCAAGGAGACCGCTGGGCCTATCTCGGGGGAAACAGCGACCGCTTCTTCATCTTCCTGCTGGGTGCCATCCGTAGCGGAACCTGCCTGGTACCCGTCAACTGGCGCTTGTCGGAACCCGAGGCGCGCTTCATCATCGAGGATAGCCAGGCAAAGCTTATCTTTGCCGATCGTCCGAACATGCCCATGGGCATATCTCTGGCTCAAGCGGCGGCATTGCCGGATGCAATCCCGATCGAAGGGGACAATGGCAGAGTCAGTGCCGAATACGAGGCTTGGCTCAAATCCGGTTCAGGCGCCGCATTGCCATTGTCCGAAGACCCCAGCGCGAGTTTCATCCAGCTCTACACATCGGGCACGACCGGCCAGCCGAAAGGAGTGTTGATCACCAACGGTAGCTACACGGGGCACCTTGAAAGGCTTTCGAAGATAGCCAACCGATCCATCCGGCCGATTGCCGAAGACGTGAACCTGCTCTCGATGCCGGTTTTCCATGTGTCAGGGACGGGGATCGGGCTGGAGACACTGCATCCAGGCGGCAAGCTGGTGATTACACGGTTTTTCAGCCTGAAGGACTCGCTGCATCTGATTTCGTCAGAGAGGATAACGCGGACATTTCTTGTACCTGCTGCGCTCAAGATGATGCTCGACAATGAAGATATAAAGCAGTTCGACCTTACTTCTCTGATCAATATTCAGTACGGGGGCGGACCGATCTCACGTGAATTGCGCGATCAGGCGTGGAGCGTAATGTCCTGCGGTTTCGCGCAGTATTACGGAATGACCGAAACAGCAGGCAATATCAGCGCACTTGAAGCAGAAATGGGCGAAGACCAGGGTGCCAAGCGATCACATTCGGTAGGGCGTCCGCTGCCAGGCACGAACGTCCGTATCGTGGGAGACAAGGGCGATGTGATGCCGGTGGGTGAAACCGGCGAAATCCAGGTCCAGGCAATTTCGAACACCGTGGGCTACTGGAACAGGCCCGAGGCCAATGCGGAGCTTTTCGCAAACGACGGCTGGCTTCGTACCGGTGATATCGGTGAGCTCGACGAAGACGGTTTTCTCTACATTCGGGGACGCCTCAAGGACATGATCATTTCCGGGGGCGAGAATATCTACCCCAAGGAAGTTGAATCGGTGATCGACACCCACCCCGACGTTGATGACGTAGCTGTCATCGGCGTTCCCGATCTCAAGTGGGGCGAGGCCGTTTGCGCCTTCGTCATCGCCAAACCGGGGCATGATCTGGCAGACTTGCAACTGCTTGAATGGCTTCAGCCCCGCCTTGCGGGTTACAAGATTCCCCGGCACGTTTGTTTCGTCACGGAGTTCCCGCGCACCGCGTCGGGCAAGGTCAAATCCACGGACCTCCGGTCCTGGTGGGCAGACATGCAGGCGGCGGTGGCAAATGACAGCCAAGGTTTCGCATAGTCATGGTGATGACCAGCCACACAGAGTCGTTCGAGGGTCAGATCGTTGCGGTTACCGGAGGCGGGTCCGGCATCGGTCGCCAGTATTGCGTTGATCTGGCAGCTGCCGGTGCAAGCGTGCTGGTCTGCGGTCGTGGCGGAAATGCCGAAGCGGTCGCCGATGACATTCGGAAATGCGGCGGAATCGCTCAATCTTTTGTGGGCCGGGTTGACGATGGTGCCGGGCTGGTCGAGGCGGCATGCCTCCATTTCGGACGGCTCGATGCGATTATAGTCAACGCAGGCCATGTCCGTGACCGCACCTTTGCGAAGATGACATCGGAAGAATGGCTTGATGTGCTGGACGTCCATGTTCAGGCGACCTTTGCGATCGTATCTGCCGTCTGGCCATTGTTCATGGGGCAAGGTGGTGGGCGTATCGTGCTGACCACGTCGGCCGCTGGCCTTTACGGCAACTTCGGCCAATCGAACTACACCGCAGCAAAAGGTGCAATCGTCGGGTTGCTGAAGACCCTGGCGCAGGAGGGCGCACGCGACGGAATTTTGGTCAACGCCATCGCTCCCGTCGCCGGCACAGCCATGACTAGAGGCATGCTAGACGACAGTGCACACAGCCTGCTCGATCCGGCTATGGTTTCCGCCTTCGTGCTGGCGATGGTGCATCCCCGATGCCAGTCAACAGGAACGATCGTGGAGGCCGGTGGCGGCTGGGGCGCTGCCGTGCGGTGGGAACGATCGGTTGGCATCGCAGTCGCGCCCGGAGCCGGAGCATGGTTGGACGTTCTGGCCAACTGGCAAGCACTGACGCGCTTTGACGGTGACGCACAACATCCGTCTTCAATTCAGGACAGTCTTCGTGAAGCCTTGTCTGCAGCTAATCGCTGTCCCGTATCGAACGTCTGAGCGACGGGCGGCTATGCCGCATTTACAGAGGATTTCACATGGCAGGACGAACGATCTCCGTGGCACAGGACTGACAGGATTCGGACTATGACTGGCCCGCTCAACGGCATTCGTATTGTCGAGATCGCCGGCATCGGGCCAGCGCCCTTTGCCGGGATGATGCTCGCCGACCATGGCGCGGAAGTTATCAGGGTCGATCGGCCGCGCCAACGAACGGCCGCTGCCGCCGATGAACCTTGTCGGCGATTTCGGTGGTGGCGGCATGATGCTCGCCTTCGGCATGCTGGCTGCCCTGCTCCATGTGCGCGGTGGTGGTCGCGGGCAAGTGGTAGACTGCGCCATGACCGAGGGTTCCGCCCTGCTGATGGCAATGATCTGGGGTTTGCGCGCATCGGGAATGTGGTCGGGCGAGCGCGGCACGAACCTGCTGGACAGCGGTGCGCCCTTCTATGACACTTATGAGACGGCCGACGGCCAGTACCTCGCACTGGGTTCCATCGAACCGCAGTTCTATAAATTGCTGCTCGACGGACTGGGTCTTACCGACGATCCGGACATGCATGAACCGATGGACGCCACGCACTGGCCACGACAGAAGACGCGGCTTGCCGAAGTCATCCGGACACGAACCCGCGAGGAGTGGGCTGGCCTGTTCGCGGGTGACGCTTGTGTAGCCCCAGTGCTCTCCATGTCGGAAGCGGTTGCGAACCCTCACAATGTCGCACGGCAAGCGTTCGTTCAGGTGGGCGACGTCGTTCAGCCAGCTCCCGCACCGCGTTATTCGGCGACGCCCTGCGCTCCGCCCGTGGCGCCATGCCTGCCCTGCAGCGACAATCCGGAACTGCTGAAACGCAGATAGCAGTGCGCTCTACCATCCGAATTAATATTGAATATGCATTTAAATATTCTATGCTCCATGACCTGATTAGCGAGTAGGGGCGTGTATGTTAGAGACAGCCGAGCGGACAATATTCACGGACGATCACAACCACTTCCGTGATGCTGTCCGCAAGTTCATCCAGGCCGAGGTGATGCCCAATCTCAACCGATGGGAAGATGCCGGTGTGGTCGAAAGCGCATTCTGGACGGTTGCCGGAAAGGCCGGGCTGATCGCGCCAACGGTTCCAACCGAATATGGCGGGCTGGGGCTAGATTTCGCCTATAATACGGTGGTCACGGAAGAACTCGCCTATGCCGGAGCCAATCTCGGCATTTCGCTCCAGTTCGATCTCATCGCTGATTATATCATTCATCTGGGGTCGGAAGAGCAGAAGCGGAAATGGCTACCGCAACTCGTTTCCGGCGAAATTATCACCGCCAATGCCATGAGCGAGTCCGGCGCAGGGTCTGATCTTCAGGCGTCCGGATAGCGGCCCGCCAGGATGGCGACCAATATGTCGTCTCCGGCTCCAAGACCTATATCACGAATGGCGCGATGGCCGATCTCATCATCGTAATCGCAAAGACTGAGCCTGATGCCGGCGCTAAAAGCATCAGCCTGATTCTCGTCGAGGCCGACCGGGAGGGCTTCCGGCGCGGGCGGAACCTGGACAAGATCGGACAGCATTCGCAAGATACGGCGGAGCTCTTCTTCGACGATGTCCGCGTACCGACCAGCAATTGCCTGGGCGTTCCCAATCGCGGCTTCTTCCACCTGATGGAGCAGCTGCCGCAGGAACGACTGGGTATTGCCATCAAGGCACAGGCCAGCGCCCAGCGCGCTTTCGACGAGGCGGTAGCCTTCACCAAATCGCGCCGTGCTTTCGGCCAGCCTGTTTTCGATTTCCAGAATACGAGGTTCGTGCTGGCGGCCTTTAGATTAAACTAATCGATCATTCAATAAAATACGATGGCGCTCGTGCCCTGCCCCAAGCTCCCTGGACATCTAATACCAAGGTGCAGTGATCCTGACCTATGAGGATTGTCAGTCCCGTTTGCTGGCAAGGAGCAGCGGCAGCGGCGATGTGGTTCATCGTTGCAACGCTGCGACGAAGTCCAGCGGGCGGGACT
>JBDUBN010000233.1:0-4801 GCA_040004085.1 Novosphingobium sp. | reverse complement strand
CGGACCAAGTGGAACTTCCTGCCGTTCGCGCCCGGGCTGGTCGGCGGCCACTGCATCGGCGTCGATCCCTATTACCTGTCGCACCGGGCGGAAGAACTGGGCCTTGATCCGCAAGTGATCCTTGCCGGGCGGGGGGTTAACGACGGCATGGCCGCTTGGGTCGCCGATCAGTTGCACACCGCACGCGGCGACAAGGCAGGAAGCGTACTGGTCTTGGGGCTGACGTTCAAGGAAGACGTGCCGGACTTGCGCAACAGCAAAGTCGCCGATCTGATTGCGGCGCTGGCGGGCCTTGGCCATGCGGTGACCGTGCACGATCCGCACGCCGACGCCGCCGAAGCGCGCCACGAATATGGGCTGGATCTGAGCGAAGGTGCGCTTGCCGGAAGCCACGATCTGGTCCTGCTCGCCGTGCCGCACCGTGAATATCTGGCGCTGGGCGCAGATTCGTTGCGCGAACTGGTGGCGACTGGCGGTACATTGGCCGACCTTAAAGGTGTGCTGGGCAGCGCGGCGGATTGGAGCCTGTGACGATGCGTGTTCTGGTAACCGGGGCTGCGGGCTTCATCGGCTTCAACGTCTCGCGCCTGCTGCTGGCGCGCGGGGACAGCGTGATCGGCGTCGACTGCGTCAACGACTATTACGACCCGCGGCTCAAGGAAGCCCGCCTGGCGGTGCTGCGCGAGGAAGGCTGCAACCGCTTTACCTTTCTGCGGCAGGACTTCGCCGACTACCCCGGATTGCTCGCCGCGCTTGAGGGCACGAAGATTGACCGCATCGTCCACTTGGGCGCGCAGGCCGGGGTGCGCTATTCGATCGAGAACCCGCACGCCTATGTCTCGGCCAATCTGGTCGGGCACCTGAACCTGCTGGAAGTGGCCCGCCACCGCGAGGTTGAGCACATGGTCTATGCCAGTTCGAGTTCCGTCTATGGCGGCAATACCAAGCTGCCGTTCTCGGTTGATGACCGGGTCGATCACCCGATGTCGCTCTATGCCGCCACCAAGAAGGCGGACGAACTGATGAGCGAAACTTACGCCCATCTCTATCGCCTGCCGCTGACTGGCCTGCGCTTTTTCACCGTTTATGGCCCGTGGGGCCGCCCCGACATGATGATGTGGATTTTCACCCGCAAGATCATCGCCGGAGAGCCGCTGCCGGTGTTCAACCACGGCGACATGTACCGCGACTTCACTTTCATAGCCGACATCGTCGCCGGAGTGGTCGCCAGCCTCGACAATCCGCCACCCGATGACGGGTTGGAAAAGGCGGGCGGCAGTTTCAAGCCACACCGGCTATACAATATCGGCAATCACAAGTCCGAACACCTGATGAAGGTGATTGAGATTCTTGAAGGCGAACTGGGCAAGAAAGCCGAGATCGATTTCCAGCCGATGCAGCCGGGCGACGTGCGCCAGAGCTTTGCCGACATCGACGCGATCAGCCGCGATCTGGGCTACGCGCCGACCACCAGCATTGATGTCGGCGTGCCTGAATTCATCCGGTGGTACCGCGACTATCACGCGGGATGATCCAAACCGCGCAAGTTGCGGCGGGCAGGCGGGCAGCAAGCGTAAAATAACTCATTGACGGTTGCCTGTCTCGCGCCGAACAATGTCTCCCATCATGCTTGGGGAATCGCATCTGCGACACGGGGCCAGGCATAACGGGGAGAGTACTTCATGAAATTTGCCTATTTGGCCGCTACCGCCTTTTGCCTGGTCGCTGCATCCGCCGCTGGTGCTCAGACTACAACCAAGCCGGTTGTTGCTGCGGCTGCTACTCCGGCAGTCGCGCCAAAGCCGGTGTCGGCTCCGGTTGTCGCGCCGGTGGTATCGCCGGTATTTGCGCCAGCGCCTGCAGCAGCTTCGGCACCAGTACCGCTCGCAGTTCCCGTCGTCCCGCCCGCGCCCGTAGTGGCCAGCGATCCGATTGAGACATGGGTCCGCAAGATGATCACTCACCACCGCTCCGCGATTGCCATGGCCGAAACCATGATGAACAGCGCGCAGGACCGTCAGGCCGCCAATCTGGCCAAGGGCACCTATTACCGCGAACAGCGCGACGTCGTCACCCTGCAAGCCTGGCTGAAGCGCCACGGCAAGAGCGCGCAATAAGCAAACTGGTCCGTCATCGTCGGCATGCGGGCTGACCACCCGCAGCCGTACGAACGCGCTATTTTGCCATCAGCAGCGGGTAAGGGTTGACCGGCTCGCTTTTCCACCAGCCATCAGCCGGGTCGACCACGTTGATGGCAAAGTGGAGATGCGGGACTGCGGGATTGACATTGCCGGTAAAACCGACGGTCCCGATGGGTTGTCCCGCCTTGACTGCCTGTCCTTCGGCAAGGCCCGGTGCATAGCGATCCAGGTGGGCATAATAGTAGATCGTGCGCCGATCGGGCGAGCGAATGTAAATCGTGTTGCCGCCGTCCTTTGACAGGAACTGCTTTTCAATCCGCCCCGCCGCCGCCGCCAGAACCGGCGTTCCCAGCGGCGCGGGGATGTCTATCGCATCGTGCTGCCGCATGCCTTCGGCGCGGGCTTGGCTGAAGGTATCGGTAAGTTGGCTTAGCCGCACGGCTTGAACCGGTATCACCAGCGGTCCGATGGCCGCGGTTGAGGGCGGAATCGAGGAGGCGGACGATACCGAGCCGATCGGCCGATCAAAAGCTGCGGCAAGACCCGCTCCCGATGCCAGACCGGCCGACGTTGCGACTGGCAAAGTCGCACTTCCTGCAACCGGGTCGGAAACGACCGTCGCGGTGATCATCGGCGACTGGTTGAGCAATTCATAATACCCCACCCCAATCCACACCAGCGACGTGACGGTAGCGGTTACGGCAATGGTCTTGACCTTCAGCCAAGTGCGTCCCCGATCGTTTGAGCCCGCGTCCTGTGCCATGGCCATCAGCTTTCAAACTGCACTTTGGTGGAGGTGGACACCATCTGCGCCAAACGGGCTGCGTCCCAGTTGGTCAGACGCACGCAGCCATGGCTTTCCGCGCGGCCGATGGTTTCGGGGCGCGGGGTGCCGTGGATGCCATAGTGCGGCTTGCTGAGATCAATCCACACCACCCCGACCGGACCGTTCGGACCTGCGGGCAGCAGCGCTTTGTTTGATCCCGGTTCGGCATTCCAGAACAGCGCCGGATCGTAGTGGAACTTCGGATTGTGGGCGATGCCCTGAATTTTCCAGTTGCCCAACGGCAACGGATCATGGCTCGAACCCATCGTCGCGGTATAGACCGCGATCAGCTTGCCATCGGCATCAAACGCCTTGAGCGTGCCCTTTGATTTGCTGACGACGATATCCGCGGCCTTGGGCTGCTCCGAGCCTACACCCAGCATCGCCAAGGTTTGCAACCACGCCTGATCGGTCACACTGCCGGGATTGATCGCATCGCCGCCGACATTTGGCACGCGAATCTGCTGACCGGCATGAAACACTGACGCCGGACCGGGGGTCAGCCCGGTCGCGTCTGATGCCAGCGCATCGGCAGGCGTTTCGCTGGGCACCGGTTGCGGCATGGGCAACGCGGCACCGGCTGGCGGCGTCATACCTGCCGGAACTCCGCCGGGGTTCAGCGCCTGCAAAGTTGCTATTGTGGTATGGAAACGCTCGGCCAGCTTTTCATCGAGCGATTCGTAAGTGAGCGTCGGCATCTCCGCCTGCTTCGCCGGATCGGCTGGGATGGCATAAAATGGTCCGGCAGCAAATTCGGCCGGGATCGTTACCACGCGCGTCGCCGGAATGTCATTCCATCTGGCCAGCGCCTTGAGCGTAAGGACATCCAACTCGCCCGTGACGGTCAAGGCGTTCGCCTCTTGAAATCCGGCCACGGCATTGCGCGTGGACAGCCCGTTCTTGCCGTCCACTACGCCCGGCGTGAAACCCAGCCGATCGAGCACGACTTGCGCTTGCATCATCGGGCGCACCTCGGAATCGGGGATTTGCTGATCTTGTGGTTCGCGATCATGCGAGGCCAGTACATCGCGCAGAGGCTGGGCAGCAGTGCTGGCCGAAGACTGGCTTGTAGGATCGTCCTTGTCGCCCGAGGTGAAGTTGCAACCGCCAAGCAGAACCAGTGGCAAAAGCAGTTGTAAAACCCGCATAAGGACATCCTTGGACCGGCGTGGTCGTGCTCTAAACGCCTGACCGGGTAAAAGGCTCCGTAGCCCCAGTGATTTAGGTGGACTGGTCCGCGCTTGTGCGGCCTGCCTCTTGCCCCTTACCGCCTCATCCGCCATGAACCGCGCATGGCAATACTTTCAGACAAATGGATCCGCACACAGGCGCTTGAGCACGGCATGATCGAGCCGTTTGTCGAAAGCCAGCGGCGCGAAGAGTGCATTTCCTATGGGCTTTCGTCCTATGGCTATGACGCGCGCGTGGCGGACGAGTTCAAGATTTTCACCAATGTTGACTCCTCGGTGGTCGACCCGAAAAACTTCGATCCCAAGAGTTTTGTCGACCGGAAGACCGACTGCTGCATCATTCCGCCAAACTCGTTCGCGCTGGCCCGGACGGTCGAATACTTTCGCGTGCCGCGCGATGTGCTGGTGATCTGCCTGGGCAAATCGACGTATGCGCGCTGCGGAATCATCGTCAATGTCACCCCGCTCGAACCCGGCTGGGAAGGGCACGTGACGCTGGAATTCTCCAACACCACCCCGCTGCCCGCCAAGATTTACGCCAACGAAGGCGCCTGCCAGTTCCTGTTTTTGCAGGGGAATGAACCTTGTGAAGTCAGCTATGCCGACCGGGCAGGCAAGTACATGGGCCAGCGCGGAGTAACGCT
>JBDUBN010000014.1:0-16289 GCA_040004085.1 Novosphingobium sp. | reverse complement strand
TCTTCAGTAGAAGCAGCGGGAAGGGAGCGTCATGACATTTGCCGGTGCAATCATTGCGGGCCAAGCGCATTTTGGCGACTGTCTGGTTGCTGTGAACGATCCTGCCACTGGCTTGGCGGTTGGGAATTATGCTGCGGCCGATGTCGAGGCCTGCCACCAGGCTGTTGCTGCCGCCCGTTCAGCCTTTGCCAGTTGGGCCGCAACCTCTGATGCGGACCGGGCGGCAGCGCTCGAACACTGCGCAGACTTGATTGAGGCAAATGCCGACGAGCTCGCCAAACTATTGACTGCCGAACAGGGAAAGCCGCTGAACGGCATGGGTTCGCGCTTTGAAATCGGCGGCGCGGCAGCATGGACCCGGCACACTGCGAGCCTTTCGCTGCCGATCGAATATGTCCAGGACGATGATGAAGCCCATATCGCTGTTCACCGTCGTCCGCTGGGTGTGGTGCTGGCGATCACGCCATGGAACTGGCCGGTGATGATTGCCATATGGCAGATAATGCCCGCCATCCGTGCGGGGAACACGGTCGTTCTCAAGCCTTCGCCATTCACCCCGCTCTCGACGTTGAAGCTTGTGGAACTGCTGCAACAGGCGCTGCCCCCCGGCGTGCTCAATGTCGTGGCCGGGCCGGACGACCTTGGCCCAGTCCTCACTTCTCATCCCGATGTGGCGAAGGTCTGCTTTACCGGATCTACCGCCACGGGCCGAAGAGTGATGACGAGCGCCGCACCGACGCTCAAGCGGCTGACCCTGGAACTGGGCGGCAATGATGCGGGCATTGTTCTGCCCGATGCTGACCCTGAGGCGATTGCCGAAGGCCTGTTTTGGGGCGCGTTCATCAACAATGGCCAGACCTGCGCGGCGCTCAAGCGTCTGTTCGTCCATGACAGTATCTACGATGCGGTGTGTGACGCGCTGGTAGTCTATGCCGCTACGGTCGTCACCGGTCCCGGCACCGACGACAACAGTTTGCTTGGGCCACTGCAGAACCGGATGCAGTTCGACAAGGTCGTGCGGCTGGTTGACGAAGCGCGTGACGCAGGTGCCCGCATTCTGACTGGCGGCGCTCCGCTGCCAGGCACGGGCCTTTTCTATCCGATCACGCTGGTCGCTGACGCCAAGCCGGGCATGGCGCTGGTGGACGACGAGCAGTTCGGCCCTGCCTTGCCCATCATCCGCTACACTGATGTCGAACATGCGCTGGCTGCTGCCAATGCTGTCGATGTCGGCCTGGGCGGATCTGTCTGGTCGTCCGACATTGCGCGCGCCCGCGATCTGGCGCTGCGCCTAGAATGCGGCACAGCGTGGGTAAACAAGCACGGCACCATCCGTCCCGACACGCCTTTTGGCGGAATCAAGGCATCGGGCTTCGGCGTCGAGTTCGGTACTCATGGCCTGAGCGAATTCCTTTCCCTGCGTGTTCTGCACGATTGATGCAACCAGACCAATCACGGAGCCTGAAGATGACTGATAATCGCGCTCTTGCCCTTTCCACTATCGCGCGCTTCACCGACACGCCGCTGGGCCACTTCATTGGTGGTCAGGCAGTGTCGGGTGAAGGAACGCTGTTCGACGTGTTCGAGCCGGCTACTGGCGGGGTGCTGGGCCAATGTGCGGATGCCACCGAAGACCAGCTTGAAGCGGCGGTCGCAGCCGCGCGAGAAGCCTTTCCGATCTGGTCCGCGACACCGCCGGCTGAACGGCGCCGGATACTCAACCGGATGGCCGACCTTATCGTCGAGCGCGCCGATGAAATCGCAGCCGTCGAATGCCTGGATGCGGGGCAGTGCTGGCGCTTTATGTCGAAGGCCGCGATCCGCGGCGCGGAAAATTTCCGCTATTTCGGGGATCTTGCTCCCGCTGCGGCCGACGGGCTGGCACTGCCCACGGCGGATCACCTGAATTATACCACGCGCAAGCCGATCGGCCCTGTGGCAGTCATCACCCCGTGGAACACGCCGTTCATGCTGTCCACCTGGAAGATAGCGCCGGCGCTGGCGGCAGGGTGCACCGTGGTTCACAAGCCCGCCGAATGGTCGCCCTATTCGGCGCGTCTGCTGGTGGAGATCGGGACGGAAGCCGGCTTGCCCAAAGGTGTGTTCAACGCGGTCAACGGGCTGGGCGAAACCACGGGCAAGCGTCTGACCGAACACCCCGATATCAAGGCGGTTGCGTTTGTCGGGGAATCCTCCACCGGCAGTGCTATCATGCGGCAGGGCGCAGCAACGCTGAAGCGTGTGCATTTCGAACTCGGCGGCAAGAATCCCTGCATCGTGTTCGAGGACGCCGATCTCGACGCCGCGCTCGATGCCGCGCTGTTCATGATCTATTCGCTCAATGGCCAGCGCTGCACATCCTCGTCGCGCCTGCTGGTCCAGCGCAGCATCTATGATGCGTTCGTTGCCAAGGCGGCCGAACGGGTGAAAAATCTGAAGGTGGGCGATCCCTTTGATCCGGCAACCGAAGTTGGTCCGCTGATCCACCCTCGCCATTTCGCCAAGGTGGCGAGCTATAGCAATATCGCGACGGGGGAAGGCGCAACGATCGCGGCGGGCGGTGCGCCGGTCGAAGGCACGTCGGGCTTCTTCTTCCAGCCCACGCTGTTCACCAACGCCGAACAAACCATGCGCATTGCGAAGGAGGAAATCTTCGGCCCGGTGCTGACCGCTATTCCCTTCGACGACGAGGCGGATGCCATCGCCAAGGCCAATGACGTGGAATATGGCTTGGCTGGGTATCTCTGGACCAGTGACCTCAGCCGCGCGATGCGTGTATCCGAAGCGCTTGATGTCGGCATGGTGTGGGTCAACAGCGAGAATGTGCGCCATTTGCCCGCCCCGTTTGGCGGGGTCAAGGCCAGCGGCATAGGTCGGGACGGCGGCGACTGGAGCTTCGATTTCTATATGGAAACGAAGAATGTCGCGTTGGGACGGGGCACGCACAAGACACCCCGGCTTGGTGTCTGAACGCATGAGCGGGACGGATCTGAGGCCGGATGCATGTCTGATCGGCGGGGACTGGCGGACGGGCGAGCAGTGGCTCGACGTGCGCGCTTATGGCGAAGTCATCCCTGCTACTGACCGTGGCGCTATGACCGGGGGGTATTCAGCGCTCAGGCTGGAAAGGCTCAAGCGCCAGGGCCAGCATGCGCGCTTCCGCGATGAAGTCGTGAAGCCGCTGTTCACCAAAAGCCTTGGTATAAGCATCCAGCAGCAGCCGGGTATGACTGGCGGTTTCCTCCACCAGATGGTGACCTTCCTTGGTGATCGAAATGATGGACCGGCGGCCGTCGTTCGAATCGATCCGACGCACGACCAGGCCACGATCGACCAGTTCCCTCAGGATGCGCGTAACCGTGGGCGCATAGAGCAGCGCCTGTTCCGCGATCCCACTCGCGTCCAGCACCTCTACATCGTCCAGCACGCGCAGTACCCGCCATTGCTGTTCGGTCACGTTCGACGCGCGCAATATCGGACGGATCGGCGCCATCACCGCTTCGCGCGCAGCCAGCAACGTCCCCGCCAGCGATTGAGAATACTTAACCAATCCGGTTGCCACATCTGTCTCCTGATCGCAGGCTTACCAGTTTCGAGGGAGATAGTTATCACACTAACAACTTTTCTCAAGGGCAAGAACCAATGATCTGCAATCGGCACATCTATGGAATCATTCTGAATGACAAGGCGGAACTGGTCAGGCTGGCGCCGTCCTTTGCGGAAAAGCCCTATCTCGCACCACCTGTTGCACCGGTTATTTTCATGAAACCGGCAACGGCGCTGACCGGTGGAACAGTAGGCGTGAAACCGGGCGAGCAGGTGGTAGCAGCCGCCACGCTGGCCCTGCTGATCGCGCGTGACACCACCAGAGTAGATGCTGAGCATGCAATGGACTGTGTGGGCGCTACTGCGCTGGCGATCGACATCAGCTATCCGCAGGTCAACTATTACCGGCCAGCCATCGCGCAACGCAATGCCGACGGTTTTCTCGTGCTGGGCGAGTGGGGCTGGCCAACCGTGCCCGATGCCATCACAACGACAATTGACGATCAGCCGGGGCATCGCTGGTCGCTGGACCGGCTGGCCCGCCCCATCCCGCAACTGATCGCGGATATTTCAGCCTATCTGACGTTGCAGGCAGGCGATGTGCTGATGGTCGGCCTGCCCGGCGATGCCCCGGTTGTTCGGGCCGGCGTTGCGCTATGTGCTCAGGCGCCGGGACTGGGCGCGGCGACTGCCCGCATTGAGACTGGCCGGATTGAGGAGTTGGTACAGTGAAGCGCGCACGCATCTATCATCGCGGACGGGACCTATGGGTTCAGGTTTCCGAAGACGGACAATGCCTGACCCTGCCTAACGGCGGCACCATCCCCGCCACTCAGGCACAATGGCTGCCGCCGGTCGTGCCGGGCGCGGCGACTTATGCGTTGGGCCTCAATTATGCTGACCATAACAAGGAACTGGGCTTCGCGCCCAAGCTGGAAACCCCGCTGATATTCATGAAGGGCGGCAACTGCTTCGTCGGTCATGAAGGCGACACCCCCCGACCTTCCGATGGCAATCAGATGCACCCGGAATGCGAACTGGTGGCAATCATTGGAAAGCCGGCGCGCAATGTCGCGGCCGAAGGCGCGCTGGCCTATGTCTCTGGCTATACCATCGCCAATGATTATGCGATCCGCGAGTATCTGGAGAATTTCTACCGCCCCAATGCGCGGGTGAAGAACCGCGACGCAACCACACCGATCGGTCCATGGATTGTCGATGCGGCTGATGTGCCCGATCCGCAGGCGTTGTCGCTTACAACCCAAGTGAACGGCGAGCTGGTGCAGAACGGTTCGACTGCTGACATGATCCTGTCGGTCGCCGACCTCGTTGCCTATCTGTCGCATCACAGCACGCTGATGCCCGGCGACATGATCCTGACCGGCACGCCGCAGGGCGTCCATTTCTGTGCCGCCGGTGATACTGTGGTGACGGAAATCGAAGGCATTGGACGCCTTGTCAATCACCTGGTTCCGGCCTGAGGAGACGGATATGGCGCATGCCACTGTTGAATATACCGCCAATATAGAGGGCACCTTTGATCTTGACGGGCTGCTGGCGCTGATTGCGCGGCATATGCGAGAGGATGCTGGTGGCGCATTCCCCATTGGCGGCATCCGTGTGCGCGCCATTCGTCTGGATCACTATGTTATCGCCGATGGCGAGGGACAGAACGATGCCTTCGTCAATATTGATGTAAAAATGGGCGTGGGTCGCAGCGCCGAGTTCCGCAAAAGCTATTTTGACGCGCTGTTCGCGGCCGTACGCGCCTATCTGGAGCCAGTCTTCGCACGGCAGCCCTTCGCGCTCTCGCTCTATGTCGCGGAAGCCGAGGGCTGGAAGGCCAACACCATTCACCACCGGCTGCAAGGGGCACGTTGATGGCACTTTCTCCTGATATCATCGACACACTCGCCGCCCGGCTGGACGAGGCTGAGCATAGCCGGACCCAGGTTGGCCAGTTCTCGCTGGAACATCCCACCATGACGCTGGAGGATGGTTATGCCGTCAGTCGCGCCTGGGTAGGCCGGAAGCTGGCGGCGGGGCGCAAAGTGATCGGCCACAAGATCGGTCTGACCAGCCGGGCGATGCAACGGTCGTCCAACGTCAATGAGCCTGATTTTGGCACATTGCTGGATGACATGCTGTTTCTCGATGGCCAAGACATCCCGATCGAGCGGTTCATCGAACCGCGTGTCGAGGTGGAGCTCGCATTCATCCTGAAGCACCCGCTCAAAGGACCGGGTGTCACCCTCTACGACGTGTTGAATGCCACTGACTATGTCACCCCGGCGATCGAGATCATCGACGCACGGATCGAGCGGATCGATAAGGCCACCGGCATCACGCGCAAAGTATTCGACACCATTTCCGACAATGCCGCCAATGCCGGGATCGTGCTGGGCGGGCGACCGGTGAAGCCAGACGCGGTTGATCTGCGCTGGATCTCCGCCTTGCTTTATCGCAACGGCGTAATCGAGGAATCAGGCGTTGCCGCCGCCGTGCTCAACCATCCGGCCAATGGCCCGGCATGGCTGGCCAACAAGCTGGCCCCCCATGGCGAAGGGCTGGAACCCGGACAAATCATTCTGGGCGGCAGCTTTACCGCGCCAGTTTTCGCCAAAGCAGGCGACAGCTTCCATGTCGACTATGGCCCGATGGGGTGCATTTCAGTGAGGTTTACATGAACTCGTTCAAGCAGAAACTGGCCGGGGGTAAGCCGCTGATCGGTTTGTGGCAGGCATTGGCCAACGCCTATACCGCGGACATTTCAGCGCGGCTGGGTTTTGACTGGTTGCTGTTCGATGGCGAGCATGCGCCCAATACCGCTCAGACTCTGCTGGCCCAGTTGCAGGCGGTGGCACCCTATGACTTGGAGCCGATCGCGCGGGTGCCGTCCGACGATCCGGTCGGTATCAAGCAATATCTGGATCTGGGATTCCGCACGTTGCTGGTGCCGATGGTCGAAAGTGCGCGGCAGGCAGAGGCGGTCGTGGCCGCCACCCGCTATCCACCCGAAGGCATCAGGGGCGTGGCAAGCGCGACCAGCCGCGCGGCCAGTTATGGGCTGATCCCGGGCTTTTTGAACATTGCTGCGGACGGACTGACGATAATCGTCCAGATTGAAAGCCGGCAAGCGCTGGCTGAGGTGGACGCCATTGCTGCCACACCCGGCATCGACGCGCTGTTCATCGGTCCGGCCGACCTTGCCGCTTCGCTTGGCCACCTGGGCAATCCGGCGCATCCGGAAGTCCAGGCCGCTATGGCGCAGGCCAAGGCCGCGATCGATCGTGCGCACAAACCGGCAGGTACCTTCGCCCTGTCGCCCGAAGATGCGCGTCAGCGCTGCGCGGAAGGATACGCCTTCATTTCGGCCGGAACGGACATCGGATTGCTCGTCAAGGGCGGCAAGGCGCTGCTCGAATCGGTCAGAGGCTAGAAAAGGGATACGCAAATGGGCAAGGTTTCACTGGTCGCCAAGATCACGCATGTACCATCCATGTATTTGTCGGAGCTTGACGGGCCGCATAAAGGATGCCGCGACGCCGCCATTGAGGGGCACCGCATCATCAGCCGCCGCTGCCGCGAACTGGGTGTCGATACGCTGGTCGTGTTCGACACGCACTGGCTGGTGAATTCGGGCTATCATATCAATTGCTCAGCGCGCTGGGAGGGCATCTATACCTCCAACGAGCTCCCGCATTTCATCAAAGACATGCCCTATGCCTGTGACGGCAATCCCGTGTTGGGCGAACTGCTGGCGGATGCCGCCACCAAAGCAGGTGTACGCACCCGCGCGCATCAGGTGGCTTCGCTGGCACCCGAATATGGCACGCTGGTTCCGCTTCGCTACATGAACGCCGACGAGCATTTCAAGGTCATATCCGTATCGGCGCTGTGCACGGTGCATAGCCTCGACGATTCCATGACACTCGGGCGCGCCTTCCGCCAGGCGGTAGAACAGGACTATGACGGTAAGGTCGCTTTCTTCGCCAGCGGATCGCTATCGCACCGCTTTGCGCAGAACGGCGTATCGGAAGAATTCATGCACAAGATGTGGAGCCCCTTCCTCGAAACCGTCGACCGGCGCGTGGTTGAGTTGTGGGAGGCGGGCGACTGGGCCACCTTCGCGGGGATGCTGGAGGAATATGCCGCCAAATGTCATGGTGAAGGCTTTATGCACGACACCGCGATGATGATGGGCGTGCTGGGTGGTGCCGATTATCGGGGCAAGGCCGAAGTCGTGACGCCCTATTTTCCCTCGTCAGGCACCGGCCAGATCAACGCCATCTTCCCGCTATGAGGTAGAACCACCTACGGTGATACACCCGCCTTTCTTCCCGCCTGGCCACCCATGATCGCAAAGGGATATGGTGGAAAGGCGGGACTGTATGCTCCGCGATCAAGGTGACTTGGCTTCAGAGAATGGCAAGGTCGGGAATCAGCCGGTTCAATCGGCATCGGCAAAGGGCGCGTGCGGTTGCACGGTTCTGACATGGCTCAGCCGCAATGGCAGCACAAGCAGCGCGAAGCTGACCAGAAAACAGCCGATGCAAACCCATTCGACCGCCGTGAATTTGCCATCTCCGATCAGGCGGGCCGACAGGATCGGTCCCCCGCCAAGGCCGATCATCTGCATCGCAATCGCAGCGCGCATCATCAGTCCGCCATGATCCAGTTCGTTGACCGCGCCCAGAATGAACGGCTGCACCATGTTCCAGAGAAAATTGAACCCGCACACCGCGATCAGGAAGGTCATAGAGGCAGGCTTACCTAGCAACATGGCGATACACGTCGCACCACCCAATACGCCGACCACGAAAATCGGCAGGCGCCCGACACGTTCGGCCAGCACGATTGCGGCTAGTGCGCCACCGACCGCAACCGCCTGGGAAATGAACAGTGCGTTCGCTACGGTCTGTTCCTGCAGATTGGCGGCGATGCCGATCAGGAACAAGTTTGCCCAGGCAATCCCCTGCGCCAGATTGTAGATCAGTACCCCGGCCAGTGCGACGAACAGGATTATCCGAGGTGATCGCGGTCCGGCATGATGTTCATGTTCAGGCCGATGCCGTTCATCCGATGAGCGGGGCAGAAACGGTAACGTGACCAGCGAGAACAGTGTCACAACCGCGAAAAACAGGAATATGCCCTTCAGGCCAACCGTTGCGAACAGCCATGGCGCCTGCCAGACGCCCAATGCACCATAGGCGAGCAGGAAGACCAGATAGATGCCAAGGTTGAAGTCGGTCCGGCGGGTCAACCCGACGAAGCTGAAGCTGAGGCTGATAATGCCGCCTTCCCCCAGCCCCGTTACGAAGCGCGCCATGCTGAGCCATCCTCCCCCGGTCGCCATGGCGGACGCGAAATTGCCTGCCGCCGCGACAATGAGAAACAACAAGGTCAGGATGCGCCAGTCCAACCGGTTGCCGGCAAATGCCAGCACAACCGTCACGAGTGCAACGCCGGCCATTTCAATGCCGGCAAGATCGACCGCTTGCGCTTCGGTCAAATGGAGCAGCGTGACGAAGCCCTGCACCAGCGCCGGCTGGACAATGAATGACAGGACCCCAATGGTCCCCAGCAAAACAAAGCTGGCGATCGCCATGGGATGATCCGGATGGAACTTGCCGGAGGCGGACCGGATGGCCTGATCTTGCATTGGAACGTCACCTCATGCTGCCGCGACAAGCGCACCGATGTTGGATCACTTCAATATCAACGTAACCAAGAAAATGCCGCCGCCCTTTATTCGAAAGGACGGCGGCGAAATTTTTGTTACCAAGAGACGCGCAATGTCGCGCCATAAGTGGTGGGCGGCGCATAGTAGGACGTCGTTCCCAGGATGCCCAGGTTCAGCGTATAGGCCCGAAATTCCCGGTTGAAGATGTTCTTGCTCCACAGCGAGAGGTCGAACTTCCCGCTGGCATCCGTCCAGCTGATCGACGCATTAGTCACATTGTAGGCGCTCTGGATTGAGGATACGCCATTCGTGACTTCAAGAAACTGCTTATCGTACCACGCACCATCGAGTTGCACCGCGCCTTTGCCACCAGCGACGTCGAAGTCATACCGCATGAGATAGTTCAGACTGAACTTTGGCGTATTGGGGAACTGCGCGTTCGTGACGGTCGCATCGGGATAGGTGCATTGAAATGCGCCGCCGATGTTCACGCAATATTGCGCGTCGGGCGCGCCCGGAAAGAATTCCGGACCGATCTGCTGTCCGGCGGCGCGGACCGTGTCGACCTTCGATGTCTCCCAGGTGGCGCCCAGCATCATGTTGAGGTGCGGGACCGGTGTCCACGTGGCCTCCAGCTCCGCGCCCGTTGCGCGCGCATCGCTGTTCGAAACCTGCGGCGTGCCACCGATCATGGCGAACGCCTGATAATCTTCATAGATATAGTGGAACAGTGTGGCGTTCACGCGCAGCTTTTGATCCGCCGTGGAGAGCTTCGTGCCTAGTTCGAAGCTGTGCAGCGTTTCCGGCTTGTGCTGGAACAGACCCGCCGTCACGGTGGGGCTGAGAGTCCAATTGCCGCCCTTGATCCCGCGATTGTATGACGCGAAGAACAACATGTCGCTGTTCGGCTTGTAGTTGAGCGACACCCGCGCCGCATAGTCGCCATGGCTGATCCGGTTTGCGCCGGGCACCTGGCTCGAGAATGTCTCGTCCGTCGCCAATGTCTGGTTTGCAAATCCAGTGTCGATCAGCGTCGATATGTAATCCATCGACTTGGTGTCTTTGGAGTAGCGCAGACCTGCGATTAATGAGAACTTATCCGAGATCTGATACTCGCCCTGGCCGAAAACAGACCAGTTCCGCGACACCAAATTGTATTCTTCAAGTACGCTGGGCGAATTGGCAGCGCCGTTGAGATCGAGCGCGGCACCGATGACCGGAGCGCCGACGGTGGTCATTGTACCCTTCGTGCGCATATCCAGGAAATAGGCGCCAACTTGCCACTTCAGCGGGCCGGAATCTCCGGAAAGGCGCAGTTCCTGCGAGAATTGATCATATTTTGCGGTGGTACCGAAATCGATAACCTGAATGGGCAACCCGTCGCCATCCTCAAGATAATCCTTCTTGAGAGTCGTATAATTGGTAATGGAGGTCAGATCGACGCTGCCCAGCTTCCATGTAATGTTTGCCTGGCCGATGTGAACCTGGCGATCAAGGTGCCCCGGCGTGCCCGAGAAATTGCTATATGGCGAAGCCGGTGCTCCGGTAATTCCGTTGATAACGCCGCCTGGCCCATCGGTCAGACCCGCCGAATTGACGTGGCAATAACCATTGGCCTCAAACACGCAATTCTCGAATGAATAGACGCCGGTCGCGACGTTGCTGTCTTTCGAATATTTATACCATAGTTCGACCATGAGGTCAGGTGTGACATCAATCTGTGTCGTCGCGCGGAGCGAAAAGGCATTCTGGCCGCCAACATTCTGGCCGTCGCCAAAAAGGCCATTGCCCGGATCGGCATCGGCCGACTTGATGTAGTTTCCGCCCATAGCGCGTCGCATCGACAGGCGCACGCGCCAGCCGTCGGTGATGGCGCCGCCCAGCGCCCCTTCCAGCGAGCGCTGGTCAAAGCGGCCATAGCTGCCTTCGACATAGCCGTTCAGCGCGTTTTCCTTGGCCGGATGGCTGAGATAATGGACGAGGCCGCCTGTGGCGTTGCGACCAAACAATGTGCCCTGCGGGCCACGCAGCACTTCCACACGCTGGATGTCGAACAACTGGCCGCTGATGCCGTTGATCGAGCCCATATAGGCATTGTCGGTATAGACCGCGACTGGCGCTTCGAGATAGTCGGTGAAATTGTTTTGTGAGATGCCGCGCAAGTTGAAGATGGTGACATTGGGCGACCAGGCATTGATGTGCATGCCCGGAATTTGCTGCGTGATATCTGCGGTGTTGGAAATGCCCAGCTTTTTGAGCTGGTCGCCGGAAAAGGCCGAGATTGAGACCGGGACATCCCGCAAATTCTGGTCCCGTTTCTGCGCCGTAACCACGATGTCGCCAAAGATTTCACCGCCATTGCTGGCAGCATCGGCGGGTGCCGAATCGGACGACGGAGCGGTGGTATCCTGAGCAAACGCAGACTGGGCGCAAACCAGAAGTGCGAGAGAGGATGCCGACTTCAGCAATGCCTTGGACAGATTTTCCATGTCATTCCCCTATAATCTATTCGAAAATCACGACGATCAATTTCTGCTATAGCCTTGCACTGACATGTTCTCTCGCCATACGGATGGCGCGTCTCGCCTTATTCCGGCCCTTCGCTTCGCTCGGCGCCGACAGGACGTGTCCTGCGATCGAAACAGTGTGAAGGGCAATCCGGCGGAGTTCGCCGCCAGCAAGCCTCCATCAAGCATCGCGCCAATCGCCTGTGAGGGACTCCATCCAGGCCATCTGTTCCGGCATAATAACTTATCATGATAAATGGTCAACTGAAATATTATCGTGTTAAGTAGATCCTTGGAGCGGCGTTATTCAGCGAATGGACAGTCGGCGACCAAGGCCGATTCGGGCGACGATGCGCCATGTCAGGGCAGAATGGAGAATGAGGAATGACCATGGAACGGTTTGGCGGAAAGGTTGTGCTGATTACGGGCGGAGGATCGGGTATCGGCAGCGCGACTGCGAAGCGGATTACCGATGAGGGTGGCCGCGTCGTCCTGATGGGACGACGCGAAGCGCCGCTCAAGGCCGTCGCGGAGGCATGCCAGGGCCTCGCCGTTGTCGGAGACACCACGAAACTGGCTGATATCGAACGCGCCGTGGATCGCGCCACCGAAGTATTCGGGGGCTTGGACATATTGGTGGTCAGTGCCGGGGTCGAACAGTTCGGATCGGTGGAGAGCGTGTCGCTGGAGGAATGGCGGCGGACATTCGCTATCAATCTTGACGGTGCGATGCTGGCGGCAAAGGCGGCCATCCCCGCCATGCGCGCGCGGGGCGGGGGCGCCATCGTGCTGGTTTCATCGGTCGCCAGTCTGGTTGGGGCGCCATCCTATGCCGCCTATTGCGCCTCCAAGGCCGGTTTGTCCGGCCTGAACCGATCGTTGGCGTTCGACTATGGGCCGGAAAATATCCGCTGCAATGCCATATGTCCTGGCTGGACGCTGACCGAACTGGCGATACGGGAAATCGGTGACATCGCGCGGGAGAAGGGTATCGACCCCCGGCAACTCCAGCATGACCTGACCAAAGTCTATCCCCTGCGCCGCATGGGACGGCCAGAGGAAATGGCGGCGGTTATCGCTTTCCTCGCTTCAGAGGATGCCTCCTTTGTCACCGGTACGATGTTGAGCGCCGATGGCGGTGGCGGCATTGTCGATATCGGCACATTACCATTCTTGTGATGGCAGAGCAGCCGATGCGTCGAGGGTGCCGCCGCATCGGCTGCTCCGCCCCTATTCGCGGCCAGCCAAATAACGCTCTGCAAGAAGGCAAGTCTGCTCAATCATCATCGGTCCCATCGTTTGCGCCGTTTCTGTTTCCGGCCGGGTCTGCATCCAGCCCAGATAGGTCGTTCCGCGCAGGAACAGGAACAGCGGCAACAGTGCCTCATGTTCGGCAGGTAGCGCACGCACCTGGCGATAGCCCTGCATGAGCGCCGTCTTCAGGGCCGGATAGTCGGGCTGATGCAGCAGGAAAAACAGCGCGGTCGCCAATTCAAACATATGCCAGCCGAAACCGCAGTCATCGAAATCGATCAGGTTCAGATTTTCTCCGTCGAACAGCAGGTTTTCTGGCACGAAATCAGCATGGATCAGGCCATAGCGATCGCTGCCCTTGCCGAAGGTGGCGAGTTCGGCTTCCGCTTGGTCGCGCGCTTGCCATAGCAATGTCACCTGCGCCTCGGTCAGGCCCGGCATTTTCCAGAACTGACCCCAGAAGGGTTCCGCCCCGATCAAGCCTGCTTCGTCCCAGGAATGGCGCACAAGGGTGCCCACATCGCTCCAACTTGACGAATGATCGTGTACTTGCGCGGCGAGAGCACCAACCTTCTCGAACAATGCGGTGGCAGCGGTGCCGGTCACGGCAAGCCCGTCTTCAGCGGAACCGATTGGCGTGCCAGGCAACCATTGCAACAAGTCGATCTGGCGCGTCTCCGGCACGGCGGGATGGCCAACTTCGGACAGCGCACGGCCCGCAAGTGACAAGGCGACGGGCGGAGCGCCAACCCCGGCAGCTGCCAGAGCGTTCATCCAGTTCAGTTCCGAACGCAGCGCGTCCTGGCTGTGATAGCCATGGCGATGGATACGAACGGCAAAGCGCAGTCCATCGTCCCGGTATACCGAAAAAACAGCGTTTTCTCGATACTTGACAGCTTTTAAGTCCGTGAATCGGCCTGGCCAATGGGCCAGCGCCGCCTGTGCCAGTTGCTGAAGCCCGGCCATTTGCGCATCAGGTGACTGGCGGTAGAAATCATCGTTGCGGTCAGTCATCACCGGGCCACCTCTGTCAGGGTTTCCTCTAGCGCGCCCAGCAGGATATCGGCCTGTTCGGGTTTGAACACCATCGCCGGGCGCATTTTGAGGATGTTGTCATATTGGCCGATGCGACTGATAAGCACGCCCTTGTCCTTCATGACATTGACGATGCGCTTGGCCAGATCGGGTGAAGGTGCTTTCGTGGTGCGATCACTGACCAGTTCCAGCCCGAAGAACATGCCTCGGCTGCGGACATTGCCGATACATTCATGGCGGCCCATCAATACCTCTAGCCCCTGACGGACATAAGCGCCGGTGGCAGCGGCATTGGCGATCAGCGCTTCCTGCTCGATCACGTCAAGAACGGCCGCGCCAGCCGCCGTCGCAACCGGGTTTCCACCAAACGTATTGAAATAGTTGGCAGCAGTGCCGAATTCGTTGACGACATCATAGGCCGCCATGACACTGCCCAATGGGAACCCATTTCCCATTGGTTTTCCAGTGGTTATGATGTCGGGAACGATGCCGTGCAACTGGTGCGCCCACATCGCCGCGCCGGTGCGGCCAAAGCCCGACTGCACTTCATCAGCGATGACGATGCCACCTGCCTTATGCACCAGATCGACCAGACCGATCAGATAGCCTGGGACGAAATCGGGCAGACCTTCGTTGGCGAAGGATGGATCGATCAGCAGCGCCGCCAATTTGACGCCCGATGCCTCCAGCGACGCGATCGCAGCGCGAGCTTCATCGAGATAATAGCTGGCAAGGTCGGCGTCCGACCGGCCCTGACGATCACGATATGGCTCAGGCATTCGTATCAACCGCGCGAAATCCGGGAATTTCTCCGGCACCGGGAAGGCTGTGCACAATGAGGCCAGCACCGCGGAATTTCCATGATAGTTGAAACTGCTGGCAAGGATGCCCGTCCCTCCAGTCAAATGGCGCGCAATCCGAAGCGCCAGTTCGTTGGATTCCGTGCCGGTGCAGGTGAAGAATACGCCTGCCTTCTCGAAGCTGGTCGTGGCGGTCAGACGCTCCCCATAGTTGACGACGTTCTCGTGCAGATATCGGGTGTTGAGATTGAGCGTTGCGAGCTGTCGCGACACCGCTTCTACGACATAAGGGTGGCAATGACCAACATGGGGGACGTTATTATAGACGTCGAGGTAGGCGCTGCCCTGGGCATCATAGACCCACACGCCTTCACCCCGAACGAGATGAAGTGGCTCGTCATAAAAAAGCGGTGTTCCGCTTCCCAGCACCTGTTTGCGCCGGGCCAACAGAGTCAGATCATCAACATTCATTGCATGACTTCCTTGTTTGCGCCCGAGCTTGCCGGATTACCCAATTGGCTGACCATCGCGCGGCTGAGCACATGTTTCGTAATTTCGTCACAACCGACCTGCCCCCGCATGAACTATTGTTTGTGGCGGTGAGGATTTGGCGGGCCATGGCTAACAGAACAACAATCATTTATCATGATAAATTGTATCAGTCCAGTGGCGAGTGATTGGCATGAGCGAGGAAGGGTATTTTGAACGAGCCCGGGGGCATCGTCGCGACGTTCTCGCGCCTCGGCAAGGCCGACATCGGGATAGCGGCGAAGGGCCAGCCGTCTTTGCTTCCCCATGTAGCGGTAATTGTAGCGCCACAGTTTCGACCCGTTGGGGTGGACCTCCAGATACAGGCCGCGCTCGTCGGTGCATTGGGTCATTTTATCGGTCGGACAGATGTTCCGGACTTGCAGCTCTTTCAGCGCCACGGCCGAATCTCCTCAACTGGTCCGGGAGAGGACCGGCGAGAGCTTTTCGAGGCAATGGGGCCATCGGATTTTTCCTGGGGCCATGATTACTTAACCCCTGCAAAGTAGGTGTAAGTTGACGGTATAGTAGCACGTCATGCAGGAACGGAAAGTAGCGTGAGTGGATTGGTAGAACACGACCGACTAGCAATCGTGCAATGGGCAGAAAAACACCTCGAAGTAGCAAAGGTATACCTCTATGGTAGCCGTGCTCGCGGCGACCATCATGCTGGTAGCGACATCGACTTGGCTATCGTGATGAACGCGCCTGACGCTGACAAAGCCTACGCGATGTGGTCGGGATTCAAATCGGACTTCGACGAAGCGCCTGCCCTGCATCTCTCAGCGGAGGTGCATCTGGAGTGGTTCGAGAAGGACGCGGGCTTGGGGAAAGTCGGAACCGGCGTCGAGAACGACGGCGTGTTGCTGTTTGAGCGCAGTGCTAATACCAAGGTGCGGTGATCCCGACCTATGAGGACGGTTTCCGGGGGTTCTC
>JBDUBN010000232.1:0-4817 GCA_040004085.1 Novosphingobium sp. | reverse complement strand
GCATCGGCACCTATCATGATGCAGCCGTACTTTTCCAACGTCCCATCCGCCGCCAGCGCCAGCGCGGTGTTGAGCGCGGTCTGCCCCCCCATCGTCGGCAACACCGCATCGGGGCGCTCTTTCTCGATAATCCGCGCGACAATTTCGGGCGTGATCGGCTCGATATAGGTCGCGTCAGCCATGTCCGGATCGGTCATGATCGTCGCCGGGTTCGAGTTTACCAGAATGACCCGATAGCCCTCCTCGCGCAGCGCCTTGATCGCCTGCGTGCCGGAATAATCGAACTCGCAGGCCTGCCCGATGATGATCGGACCAGCACCTATGACGAGGATCGAGGAGATGTCTGTGCGTTTGGGCATGGGGTGGTCTATCTGCTGGTCAAGAGTTTGATGATTGTCGCAAAGCGTGAGCAATGCTTAAAGGCCCTCCCCCTTGAGGGGGAGGGTTGGGTGGGGGTGAACCGATTGTGGTAGAAAAACGCATGACCCCGGTCGCTAGGAAACTGCGCGCCGAACCGACCGACGCCGCGATACGCCTCTGGTCGCGGCTTCGCGGCAAGCAACTGGGCGTGCAATTTACCCGCGAATTTCCCATTGGGCGGCACGTAGTCGATTTCGCCTGCCGCCGAGCGAAACTGGTGGTCGAAGCTGACGGTGGGCAACATGCTGATAACGTCGATGACGAGGCTCGAACCCGACTGATTGAAGCCCACGGTTACACCGTTATCCGGTTCTGGAACAATGATATCCTGAGCAACACCGATGGTGTCATTCAGATGATCGTTGAAGCCTTGGACATCGCCAGAAATCGCTATTGAATAACCTGAATCTTTCTTGCCCCCCTCCCCACCGGGGAGGGGCTGGGGGTGGGGGACCGAGGCCCAAGTCTGCTCAGGGCCGAGCGTCCTAGCCGAGGTCAGCACACCCCCACCCAACCTCCCCCTCAAGGGGGAGTGGCTTTTAGGTAAGAATTTGCAGCAAGATTTAACCTTCCTAGCCCTCCCCCGTGAGGGGAATGGTTGGATGGGCGCTCGGTATAAGTTGGTGTGGTTGGACATTAACTGTGATCCCCAGATTTTCTGGTGGCCGCAACATCCACATCCCAACCGTCGTATGTCAGACCAAATTGTACAGCCTTGGAGCATATCGCTGGGATAGTCTGCCCGACCCATTCTTCGCTGATTGAAACCTGATCGCCAAGTAGAAGCCTACCCTTTGCGGACTCCAAAATGTCGAACCCTCGCTCGGCAAATAGCTTAGATGCCTGAGTGACCTGTACATCGTCACCGAGAAGGAGGTGGGTGACTTCACGAGGCTTACTTAAATCGATGCCTTGGTTTTGCATTCGCTCGATCAATTCTCGACTTGGTTGGAGCAATCTAACCAAACACTCATCGAAAGATTGACTAGCCATTGGTTTCCCCTGCTTTACAGCCGCTTGCTGGCACCCGAAGAGTACCAAGCCGACTACGATAACGCCAAAGGCTGCCAGGCTCCTCACCCCAACATCCCCACAAACCGCTCAAACAGATAGAAACTATCCTGCGGCCCCGGCGATGCCTCTGGGTGGTACTGCACCCCGAACGCCCGCTTGCCGACCACGGAAATCCCGCAGTTCGATCCGTCAAACAGCGACACATGCGTTTCCACGACGCCGTCCGGTAGGGTCGTGCCATCGACCGCAAAGCCGTGGTTCATCGAGGTAATCTCCACCACGCCGTCTTCCAGCCGCTTGACCGGGTGGTTCGCGCCGCGGTGGCCTTGGTGCATTTTGGTGGTCTTGGCGCCCGCTGCGAGGGCCAGCATCTGGTGGCCAAGGCAGATGCCGAACACCGGAATGTCGCGCTCCAGCAGGCCCTGGATCACGGGCACGGCATAAGCGCCGGTCGCTGCCGGATCGCCGGGGCCGTTGGACAGAAACACGCCTGCCGGTTCCAGCGCCAGCACGCCTTCGAGCGGAGTCTTGCCGGGAACCACTGTCACCCGTGCGCCGGCGGCAACAAGACTGCGGAAGATGTTGTCCTTCGCGCCGAAATCCATCGCGACGACGTGCGGTCCTTCGACAAGCTCAGGATGATCGGGTTTTGGACGCGGTGAGCGGGCATAGCCCTTGCCCAGCGACCAGACGCCGCCTTCCCAGTTCTGCACTTCGCTGCGCGATACCACGCGGGCAAGGTCCATGCCCTCCAGCCCCGGCCAGTCGTTCGCGCGCTTTACCAGTGCGGGAATGTCGAACTTGCCAGCAGAGTCATGCGCGATCACCGCGTTGGGCGCGCCGGACATGCGGATGCGGCGCGTCAGGGCGCGGGTGTCGATGCCTGACAGACCGATCTTGCCCTTGCTCGCCAGCCAATCGCCGAATGTGCCGCGCGCGCGGAAATTCGATGGCGCAGTCAAGTCTTCGCGCACGATGCAGCCCAGCGCGCCATCGACCTTGGCTTCCAAGTCTTCGTCATTCACACCGACGTTGCCGATGTGCGGAAAAGTAAAGGTGACGATTTGCGCGGCATAGCTGGGGTCGGTCATCACTTCCTGATAACCGGTCATCGCGGTGTTGAAGCATACCTCGCCCACGGCCTGCCCGATTGCACCGAATCCATGGCCCCACAGCACCGTGCCATCGGCGAGAACGAGGACGCCGGTTGCACCGTCTGGTTTGGATGCATGCGAAGAGGCGGCGTCGGCCATGGGGGGCGCTCCGGTACAGATTTCCAGCGATGTTGCTAAGGGGCGGCGGCTAGACCTCCCATGCAGTTACGTCAACCTATCAAAGCATGAAAATAGCGGTTAGATGAGCACCCTTGCCCGCCCCCGAGCGGCTATCCACACCTTTGCACAGGAACTGAACCACAAATGCTTCGCGACTCGATCAAGTCGGCGCAGATTGCCGCCATGAAGGCCGGTGACAAGCCCCGCCTCGCCGCCGTCCGCCTCATCCTCGCCAAGCTGAAGGACAAGGACATCGAACTGCGTACGGCGAGCCAAGTGCCCGACGATGACGTGATCGTCGTCGATGTGCTGCAGAAAATGGCCAAGCAGCGCCGCGAATCGATTGCGCTTTATGTGCAGGGCGGGCGCCCGGAACTGGCCGACGCGGAAACTGCCGAACTGGCGGTGATCGACACTTTCCTGCCGCAGCAGATGGACGAAGCCGCGACCACAGCAGCTATTCTGGCGATCAAGGCGGAACTGGGCGCGAGTTCGCTCAAGGACATGGGCCCGGTCATGGCCGAACTGAAGGCCCGCCATGGCACCGAACTGGATATGAGCAAGGCCAGCGGGCTGGTGAAAGCGGCTTTGGCCTGATCGACCGAAATGAGCCTCACCCCGCAATGGCTGGACGAACTGCGCGCCCGTATCTCGCTGTCGGCGGTGATCGGACGCACTACTCGGCTGACCAAGGCGGGGCACGAGTACAAGGCCTGCTGCCCGTTTCACGAAGAGAAATCACCGAGCTTCACAGTTAATGACGCCAAGGGGTTCTACCACTGCCTTGCCGGTGAGACACGAGTCATTACGGATCGAGGCAGAATCCCCATCGCCCAATTAGCAGGCAAAACTGCCTGCGTTTTGACGCGAGACGGTAAGTGGGTCGACGCACCGTTTCGCAGTTATGGCGTGCAGGAATTGTGGCGCATTGAACTTGGGCGCAATCACCAGCGTAAATCGCTCTATGCGACCTCTGGCCACCGCTGGTTTGTTCGAGGTCGGAAATCTGCACTGACTACGGCCGAATTGCAGAGCGGCCATCGGCTCCAATCTGCCTTTCCGGCCAGTCGCACTGACTGGCGCCTTGATGCAGACGGCATTCGCCATGGCATCGTTTTTGGCGACGGGACGCTGTATAAAAAATCTTATGGCACCGTTAACTTGCATGGCGACAAGGACGCCGAACTGGCGAAATATTTCCCCGACCAGAAGCCCGTTGATCGGCTTCGTGAGGGGAACAAATCATACGTGCGCGTCTATGGTGGGCGCGCTTTCGGGCACATGAAGAGCCTGCCCGATTCATCTGCGCCCGAAGCCTATCTTTTGGGCTTTCTCGCGGGGTATCTGGCAGCGGATGGTCATGTAGCCAAGGACGGCACAGTCATTCTCAATTCTGCGAATGCTGAGATTCTTGAATGGGTCCGCGACACAGCGCAGTCGCTCGGAATCGGGACTTTTGGACGTACGAGCCAATTGCGGACAGGACTGTCAACCGAAGCAACCGAACTTCACCGCGTTCATTTCCTGACGTCAACGCTAAGCGAAGAATTCTTCTTGTTGACCAATGCGCGCACCCGCTTTGCGTCCTCGACAAAAGCGTTTGAGCGCAAACGATGGCAGGTCCGCAGCGTTTCACTGAGTGATCGACGGGAAGAAGTCTTTTGTGCAGAAGTGCCAGACGAACATGCGTTCGCGCTGGAAGACAACATCCTTACCGGCAATTGCTTCGGCTGCGGAGCTCACGGCGATGCCATCCGCTGGATGACCGACCAGCGCGGGCTGTCGTTCATGGACGCGGTCAAGGAACTGGCGGCAGAGGCTGGGCTCGAAATCCCCGCCGCCGACCCGCGTGCCGCCAAGCAAGCCGAACAGCGGGACAGCCTGCACGATGTGATGAAGGCCGCTCAGGCATGGTTTGTCGAGCAGTTACAAGCGCCCGAGGGTGAGAAGGCGCGCGCCTATCTCGCCTCACGCGGATTCGATGCGCATACCGCCGCGCGGTTTGGCTTTGGCTATGCGCCGAGCGGTCGGCAGGCGATGAAAGCGGCGCTGGGCCAGTTCCCGGAAGCCATGCTGATCGAGGCGGGCCTGCGCATTCTGATCGACGAC
>JBDUBN010000231.1:0-4824 GCA_040004085.1 Novosphingobium sp. | reverse complement strand
CGCCCTTGCCGCCCGCGTCCTTGCGTCTGGCGATCGGCGATCAGCCAATCACCTTCGCGCGCGGCGTCACCGCGCGACAGCCGCGCGATTAGTTCGGCATTGGTGGACGGCGTGGTGGCGAGGGTTTCGATCTCAGGCAATATGGAACAGCGCCGCCGCCGCGCTGGCGGACAAAGCGCCCAGCCATTTGGTCAGCAGATAGCCCAACGGCGAGATGAACGCCGCGCTGATGCCCAGTAGCGCCTGATGCGCCCAATCGCTCTTGCCCGTGGCCTTGTTCACCGGCTCGTCAAAATAGATGACCTTGACCACCTTGAGGTAATAGAACGCGCCGATCACCGATGCGGCGATACCGATTGCCGCCAGCGGGACCATCCCGGCCTCAACCGCCGCCTGAAACACCACGAACTTGCCCCAGAACCCGAACAGCGGCGGAATGCCCGCCAAGCTGAACATGACCATGGCGATGCATAGCGACAGAACCTTGCGGTGGCGCGACAGACCGGCAAGGTCGGATATCTGTTCAACCGGATCGCCGTTCTCATCTTTGAGCATCAGCACTGCGACGAACCCGGCAACCGTCATGGCGACATAGATCGCCAGATACGTCAGCATCGCCGCCGCGCCGCGCTGGGTAGTGGTGGCGAGGCCGATCAGAATGAAGCCAACGTTATTGATCGAAGAATAGGCCAGCAGGCGCTTGATGTTGTTCTGACCAATCGCACCCAGAGCGCCAACCACGACCGAGGCGAGCGCCACGAACACCACGATCTGCTGCCACACCGCCGCTTGCCCGCCGAACGCATAGAGCGCGACGCGCATGGTCAGCGCCATCGCAGCAACCTTTGGCGCGGAGGCGAAGAACATCGTAACCGGTGTCGGCGCGCCTTCGTAGACGTCGGGCGTCCACATGTGGAAGGGCACGGCGCTGATCTTGAACGCCAGCCCCGCCAGCACAAACGTGATCGCGATGACCACGCCGGTTGACAGTCCGCCATGGCCCAGCGCCGCGTTAATTCCGGCAAAACCGGTCGATCCGGCAAAGCCATAGGTCAGGCTCATACCGAACAGCAGGATACCGCTGGCGAGCGCGCCGAGCACGAAATACTTGAGGCCAGCCTCTGCCGAACGCTCGTCATTGCGCAGGAACGCGGCGAGCACATAAGCGGCGAGGCTGTTCATTTCGAGGCCGATATAGAGCGCGATCAGGTCCGTCGCCGAAACCATGATGCCCATGCCCAGCGCTGCGAACAGCACGAGCACAGGAAATTCGGCGCGCATGGCCCTTTCCCGCTCAAAGAACGCCGGAGCGACAATTAGCGTGGCGGCGGCAGACAGATAGACAAGAATCTTGGCGAAGGCGGCGAAGGCATCGACGCGGATCTGGCCGAAAAACAGCTCGGTCGTCGCGCCAGCAGCGCCGGAGCACAACGCCGGAGCGGCCAAAAAACCAGCCCCGACCAGCGCGGCCACAGCAGTGATGGAGATCGCCCGGCTGGCCTTGTCGCCCGCCCATGCGGCGGCGAGCAACAGTGCCAAGCCGCTAAGGCTCAGCAATTCTTCTGGCGCGATGAGGCGCAGGATCTGCTGCCAGTCCATCACTTCGCCCCCTCAACATGTTCAGTCATTGCAGTTGCAACTTTGCCCTTGGCCGCAGTCAAATGCGCATCACCGGCTGGCTTGGCCCGGGCGAGACGCGCATCGAGCGCGGCGATATCCGCCCGCATCGGGGCGAGGAAACTCTCGGGATAGATACCCATCCACAGGACCGCGAGGCCGAGCGGCACGACCATCGCCAACTCGCGCCAGTCGAGATCGACCATCGCGGCGGCATCGGCGTTCTTCTGATCACCAAAGGCCACCCGGCGGTACAGGTACAGCATATAGGCCGCGCCAAGGATCACCCCCAGCCCGCAAACCGCCGCCACCCAGCTTGAAATCTGGTACACGCCCGACAGCGCCAGAACCTCGCCAACGAAGCCGCTGGTGCCGGGCAGGCCGACCGAAGCCATGGTGAACAACATGAAGAACAGCGCATAACGCGGCATGTTGATCGACAGGCCGCCGTAACGGTCAATCTCGCGCGTATGCAACCGGTCATAGATAATGCCGACACACAGGAACAAAGCGCCCGCCACCAGACCGTGGCTGAGCATGACGATCATCGTCCCTTCCAGCCCCTGCACGTTGAACGCGAACAGGCCGATGGTAACAATCGCCATGTGGGCAACCGATGAATAGGCAATCAGCTTCTTCATGTCGTGCTGCACCAGCGCCACCAGCGAGGTGTAAACCACCGCGACCATCGACAGCGCATAGATCAGCCAGGCAAACTGCGCTGAAGCCTCAGGAAACATCGGCAGCGAGAAGCGGATAAACCCGTAGCCGCCCATCTTGAGCAGCACACCTGCCAGAATGACCGAACCGGCGGTCGGCGCCTGCACGTGCGCATCGGGAAGCCACGTATGCACCGGCCACATCGGCATTTTGACCGCGAAACTGGCGAAAAACGCCAACCATAGCCACGTCTGCGCCTTTACCGGGAAGTCATAGGCCATCAGCGTCGGAATGTCGGTCGTCCCGGCATTGTTGGCCATCCACAGCATCGCGATCAGCATCAGGACCGAGCCGAGCAGCGTATAGAGGAAGAACTTGTAGCTGGCGTAAATCCGGTCCGCGCCGCCCCATACGCCGATGATCAGGTACATCGGGATCAGGCCGGCTTCGAAGAAAATGTAGAACAAGAACAGATCCTGCGCGGTGAACACGCCGATCATCAGCACCTCCATCAGCAGGAAGGCCGCCATGTATTCGCCGACGCGCTTTTCGATCGATTTCCAACTGGCACCGATGCAGATCGGCATGAGGAACACCGAGAGCATGATCAGCATCAGCGCGATGCCATCGATGCCCAGTTTCCATTCAAACCCGGCAAACAGCGCCGCGCGTTCCTGAAACTGCCACTGCGGGCCGCCGATCTGGTACTGGCTCCACATATATGTGCCGAGCACGAAATCGATCAGCGTAGCGACCAGCGCGATGCGCCGCGCGGTCTGCGCGTTGCTCACCAGACAGGCGAGCGCCCCTGCCAGCGGCACCAGCAGCATCAACGAAAGCAATGGAAAACCGTTCATCTTAACCCACCGCCCCGTGGCTCAGCATCCAGCTCACCGCGCCGACAAGGCCCAGCAGCATCACCAGCGCATAGCTATACAGATAGCCCGACTGCACCTTGCGCGCATATCCCGCCCCCTGAGCGACGACCCACGCAGCGCCATCGGGGCCGAACTTGTCGATCACACCGACATCGCCCTGCTTCCACAGCAGACGTCCAATCCAGAAGGCCGGACGCACGAACAGGAAATCGTACAGCTCGTCAAAGTACCACTTGTTGTAGACAAAGCGGTGCAGGACCGGGAACTGCTCGACGAACTTCGCTGGCAGCGACGGCTCGCGCAGATAGGCATACCAGGCAGTAGCCGCGCCGGTGAGCATCACGGCAAACGGTGCCCACTTCACCCACAGCGGCACGGTGTGCATCGCATGGAGCAGATGCTCGCTGAACGCCACACTGCCCTTCCAGAACTCGCCCTCGCCATCGCTGATGAACGAGTTATGGAACAGATACCCGGCAAACACCGCGCCAAAGCTGAGTACGCCCAGCGGGATCAACATGCTGAGCGGGCTTTCGTGCGGATGATAGCCAGCGGTGCCCTCATCATGTGCATGGGCGTGGGCATGGCCGTCGTGCGAAGTTTCCTCGTCGGGGGTTTCGTGATGGCCGTGCACGGCGTGCTGGATGTGTTCCGAAGAGGCCCAGCGCGCCTTTCCGTAGAACGTCAGGAACACCAGCCGCCATGAGTAAAAGCTGGTCAGCAGCGCGGCGGTGATGCCGCACCAGAAGGCGAAACCGCCCAGTTCGGTGTGGCTGCCATAAGCCGCCTCAAGGATCGAATCCTTCGAATAGAACCCGGCAAAGCCGAACGCATCGACAATACCGACCCCGGTAATCGCCAGCGTTCCGGCCAGCATCGCATAGAACGTCAGCGGGATTTGCTTACGCAGCGCACCATAATGCCGCATGTCCTGTTCATGGTGCATCGCATGGATCACCGACCCTGCACCAAGGAACAACAGCGCCTTGAAGAACGCGTGCGTGAACAAGTGGAACATCGCCGCGCCAAACGCGCCGACGCCAGCGGCAAAGAACATGTAGCCCAGCTGCGAACAGGTGGAATAAGCGATCACCCGCTTAATGTCCCACTGCGTCGTGCCAACCGTAGCGGCGAAAATGCAGGTCGCCGCGCCGATGAAGGTGACGAAATTCAGCGCCGTCTGGCTGGTTTCAAACATTGGCGACAGGCGGCAGACCATGAACACGCCCGCCGTCACCATGGTCGCCGCATGGATCAGCGCGGAGACTGGCGTCGGGCCTTCCATCGCGTCAGGCAGCCAGGTGTGCAGGCCAAGCTGCGCCGACTTGCCCATCGCGCCGATGAACAGCAGGATGCACAGGATCGTCATGGTATCGAAGCGGTGGCCGAGAAAGCCGATGGTCGTACCCGCCATACCCGGCGCGGCGTGCAGGATTTCGGGGATCGAAACCGTGCCGAACACCAGATACGTGCCAAAGATGCCAAGCATAAAGCCCAGATCGCCAACCCGGTTGACCACGAACGCCTTGATCGCAGCCGCACAGGCGCTCGGCTTTTTGAACCAGAACCCGATCAGCAGGTAGGACGCCAGCCCCACCCCTTCCCAGCCGAAAAACATCTGGACGAGGTTGTCGGCGGTCACCAGCATCAGCATGGCGAAGGTGAACAG
>JBDUBN010000230.1:0-4871 GCA_040004085.1 Novosphingobium sp. | reverse complement strand
CCGGCTTGTTCGTCGGTTTCTGGCAGGGCGTGGTGCGCCAGGCGGTCACGCTGGGCGCCTTCTATGCCGCGGCGGTCGTCTCCACGCGCCTGTATCCCAACGTGGCGGCTCTGCTGATGACGGTGGCGAACAACATGGTGCCGACCGTGGCCGATAAAGTCCGGCTAATTTCGCAAGAACCCGAAGCATGGGATTTAGTCCGAACGTCCTTCGCTGCTGCATTGCCATCGCTGGAAGAGACCATTCGTGACGTCGCGCGAACCGCTAGTGGGCGCTCAGTTGATGGGATTACGCCTAGCATTTTGCAGGCAACGTTAAAACTGTTCGAAACATTCAAAGCTGATTTGCTGGCAGATTTGGAAATTAAAGGTTTTGAATTCACCAAGCCCGCAACGACGATATGCCCACCCGTCTCAGTAGTCGCGGCCCCCAGTCCACCACCGTTGAAAAACAAAGGCGGAAAGCCTCTTGCCGCGCACTGGGACGAAATGTGGGCGTGCATTGCTGTTCAACTATGGTCCGGCAACCTGAAGCCAAAATCACAAGCAGATGTGAAAAGCGCAATGTTCGCGTGGTTCAACAAGAGTGAAATTGACGTTGGCGAAACTGCCGTCACCGAACGCGCGCGCCAGCTATGGCTGAAAATAGTAGCCACTCAGTAGTTAGCGCACCTTACCGAAGCTTGCCGCTCGATTCAAAATCCTGATCCGCCGATGCACACTCGCATACGCTGGCACCCGCCAGCCGCACGGGAGTGAATCCAATGAAGCAACTGGCCGTATCAATTAACGACACCGCGAAGGCCCTCAGCCTTGGCCGCACTTCGATTTACGCCATGATCGCCGACGGGCGGCTGGAAGCGTTCAAGCTGGGCCGCCGCACGCTGATCAAGGCGGATTCGATCCGCCGCTTGGTTGGCGAGCAGGACTAACCGTCGTGGCCGCCCGCCGCGTCAATCCTAACCGGGTGAAGTTGCATCGCAGCTATAGCGTGCCGGAACTGGCCGACTGCTGCGACGTGCACAAGAACACCGTGCGCAACTGGCAACTGGGTGGGCTGGAACCTATCGACAAAAGCCGTCCGGTCTTATTCCTGGGCCATGCCGTCCGCGCTTTCCTGACGCGCTGTAATGCCAGCCGCAAACGCCCCTGCCCGCCCGGAACGATCTATTGTTTCCGATGCCGCGAACCGCGCAAGCCCGCACTCGGCATGGTCGAATATGTGCCGATCACGACCACCACCGGCAACCTGCGCGCTATGTGTGAGGCTTGCGAAGCGATCATGCACCGCCGCACGCGGCTGGTCGATCTGGCCAAGGTTATGCCCGGTTTCACCGTTCAAATCACGCAAGGCCAGCCACGCCTAATAGGGCGCACCGCCCCTTCCCTGAATTGTGACTTCGAAAGGAACTGACTGTCATGGTAAAACACAACGCCGCAAACGAGCGTATCAAGCGCGAATATCTGGCCTATTTGATGGGCGCGCATGGTCGTGACGAAGCCACGATTGACCGGGTGGCCAAATCGCTTTCCCGGTTCGAAGATTCGACTGGCAGAAAGGACTTCAAACGGTTCCACCGCGAACAGGCCTTGGCCTTCAAACGCAAGCTGGGAGAAGCGATCAATGCCCATTCTGGCGAACGGCTGAGCAAGTCCACGGTTCATTCGGCTATCCGCGATCTGAAATCCTTCTTCGAATGGCTGGTGCGCGAACCCGGCTTCAAATCGAAAATCCAGTATTCCGATGCCGACTATTTCAACCTGAGCGACAAGGACGTGACCATCGCCCGCGCCCGCCGTGAAAAGCGCGTGCCGACGCCCGAACAGGTGCAGCACGTTCTGCAATCCATGCCAACCGCAACCGCGCTTGAACGACGCGACCGGGCGCTGGTGGCCTTCACCTCGATCACGGGCGCACGAGTCGCCGCGCTGGCCAGTTTTCAGCTTGGCCACGTCAATATTGAAGGCGGCTTTGTCGAACAGGACGCGCGCACGGTGAACACCAAGTTCGCCAAAACCTTCCGCACCTATTTCATGCCGGTTTGCGATGGCGCGCTGGACATGCTGCACGGCTGGGCGGAAGAACTGCGCAGCGATCACTTGTGGGGGCCTAGCGACCCACTGTTCCCTGCAACTCTTATGGGCCTGAGTGAAACGGGTGGTTTCCAGCCGCAAGGGCTGGCAAGGCACGGCTGGGCGTCCACCGGGCCAATCCGCGACGTGTTCAAACGCGCCTTCGAATCCGCCGCCCTGCCCTATTACAACCCGCACAGTTTCCGCGACATGCTGGTGCATCACGCCATGACGCTGGACCTGTCGCCCGAACAAATGAAAGCGTGGTCACAAAACCTTGGCCATGCCGACGTGCTGACAACGTTCACCAGCTACGGCCACGTCCCGACGCACCGGCAGGGTGAATTGATCCGCACGCTGAAAAAGTCTGCTAACCATTCGCCCTTCACCGCCGAAATCGTCGAACTTGCTCGCCGGATTGCCAAACAGGCGGAATAGTTTCTCCGCCCCATTGGCGTAATCGACTGGCCAAGTTAGGAAGGCCGCTCGTGGAGGGCATATCGTTGACTGAAGAGCAAAAACGGCGGCTGGAGCAAAAGCTTTGGGACATCGCCAACACCCTGCGCGGCAAGATGGATGCGGATGAGTTCCGCGATTACATCCTTGGTTTCATCTTCTACAAATACCTGTCCGAAAAGATGCACCGCTATGCCAACACCATCCTTGCCGAGGATGGCGTCGAATATCTGGACGTTCACGAAGGCACCGACGAGGGCGAGGCCGTTCTGGAAGCCGTGCGTGATGACGCGGTGGAGCAACTGGGCTATTTCCTGCGGCCTTCCGAATTGTTCAGCCAGATTGCCCAGCGCGGCAATGCCAAGGGCAAGGCAGGGGCCAGCACGTTCATCCTGGGCGATCTGCAGGACATTCTCAACAGCATCGAAAAGTCCACAATGGGCACCGATAGCGAGGACGATTTTGACAAGCTGTTCGAAGACCTCGACCTGGACAGCACCAAACTGGGCCGCACGGCGGAGGCCAAGAACGAGCTGATCACCAAAGTGCTGGTGCATCTGGACCAGATCGATTTCGAGCTGGAGAAAGTCGACAGCGATGTGCTGGGCGATGCCTATGAATATCTGATCGGCGAGTTCGCCAGCGGCGCGGGCAAGAAGGCGGGCGAGTTTTACACCCCGCGCGAGGTGTCCACCATCCTTGCTCGCATTGTCACCACCGGCAAGACCCGGCTCAAATCGATTTATGATCCGACTTGCGGTTCCGGTTCCCTGCTGCTGCGCGTCGCGCGCGAGGTGGAGGAGGTGGGGCATTATTACGGGCAGGAGATGAACCGGACGACTTACAACCTCGCCCGGATGAACATGCTGCTACACGATATTCACTATTCGCGGTTCGATCTGCGGCAGGAAAACACCCTTACCCACCCGCTGCACGATCTGGACATGCCGTTTGAGGCGGTGGTGGCCAATCCGCCGTTTTCCGCGCAGTGGAGCGCCAACGACATATTCCTATCGGACGACCGGTTCAGCCAATACGGGCGGCTGGCCCCGGCTTCAAAGGCGGACTTCGCCTTTGTTCAGCACATGATCCACCATCTGGACGAGAACGGCACGATGGCGGTGATCCTGCCGCACGGCGTGCTGTTTCGCGGCGGGGCAGAGGGGCATATCCGGCAATACCTGATCAAGGACAAGAACTGGCTGGACGCGGTGATCGGCCTGCCTGCCAACATCTTTACGGCACCAGCATCCCCACCTGCATTCTGGTGTTCAAGAAATGCCGTGAGCATGGCGAGAACGTGCTGTTCATCGATGCCAGCGGCGAGTTTGACAAGGTGAAGAACCAGAATGTGCTGCGGCCCGAACATATTGACCGGATCGTGGCCACTTATCGCCAGCGCACCGAGACAGACAAGTTCAGCCACATCGCCCCGCTGAGCGAGATTGCCGAGAACGACTATAACCTCAACATCCCGCGCTATGTCGATACTTTCGAGGAGGAAGGCCGCGTTGATCTGGACGCGGTGCTGGCCGAACTGAAGGCGATTGATGGCGAGATGGCCGGGGTGGATGCGACGATTGCGGGATTCTGCCAGGAGCTTGGGCTGGAGGCACCGCTTTGAGCGGGGGCGCGCAGATGAATGTGCCAACTTTGCGCTTTCCGGAGTTTTCGGGGGCGTGGAAGGAGAAGCGGTTAGGTGATCTCGTCGATCCAAAGCGAAAGATCACTTACGGCATCGTCCAACCAGGCGAGTTTGTGGCCGAAGGGGTTCTACTCGTCCGAGGCGGTGACTATTCTGATGGATGGATTTCTACGTCCGAGATTAAACGCGTTACCGTCGAAATAGACAAACCTTATCGGCGTTCAAAGCTGAAATCTGGAGATCTACTACTCACTATCGTCGGCGCAAACACAGGAAACGTGGCAGTCGTCCCCAGCCATCTGGAAGATGCTAATATTACCCAGACCACAGCAAGAATAGCGATTGATCGCCAAATGGCATCTTCAACCTATGTCGAACAGATTTTGAAATCGCGGGCAGGCAAGAAGGAAGTTTATAGCTATATCAAAGGGGCGGCTCAACCCGGCCTAAATCTTACTGATGTTGTAAAATTTAGATTCTTGGCACCGACCCTCCCCGAACAGCGCAAGATAGCCGAGTTCCTTGGGGCGGTGGATGCGCGGGTGGCGTTGCTGGGGCGGCGGCGGGAGGCTTTGCGGGGGTATAAAAAGGGGATGATGCAGCGCCTCTTCTCTCAGCGATTGCGCTTCACCAAACCCGACGGCTCACCGACCATGCGGGCGATCCTGATGTCGCGGCTTGCGGCTGCTCCCGATATT
>JBDUBN010000229.1:0-4923 GCA_040004085.1 Novosphingobium sp. | reverse complement strand
CTGGCCGAACAGGGCATACTGTTTTTCGCGGGAATCGTTCCCGGCAACGAACAAATAGCGCCCTTCGGTCAAAGGTATTCCAAAGATCGCAGTGATCGGCAACAGGCGGGCGACCGTGTCATCTTCAATGTGGAAACTCTCATTCTGGGTGCCATTGCTGTAGAACGCGCCGACCGTCCAGCGGATCTTCGCCTGAGGATCAGTTGAACCCAGCCGTATTTCCTGGCTGAATACGCCTTGCTTGGCTGTCGCATGGCCCGGCGCAACCCAGCCGGGTATGAACGGCGTCGGCTCCTCGAAAATGAACGCCGTATTGACGTTCGTATAGTCCTGAATTGCACTACCCCGGCGATCGAAATAGCTGCTGACCGAAGTCAGCTCCACGGAGCCCAGATCGATACTCACCTTGAGCGACGGGATCACGAAGCGGTCAACGCCCTTTTGGGCAAGTTGGTAGCCGCTGATGAACTGGCCATTACCGGGATTGGAGAGGCTATCCCAAAAGGCGCCCGAATCGGCGACAGTCTGGCGCTGATAGACGACTGACGGAAGAAATTTGATGCCAGGAGCCGGTTCGACGAGCACCGCTGCGCGCAGGGCAAGGGTGTTCACATCATTGACATCCTTGTAAAATGCCGTGCTGTTGGGCGTCGCGGTATTGAATGGCTTGCGATCCACAAAGCCGCCCGAATGGCGATAATAGCCGCTCAGCCGTACTCCGATCTTGTCCTCGACCAAAGGCGCACCCACCGCAACTCCCGCTTCGTAGCTCGGTGCGCCGTTGTCGGTGACTGCGGCCTCGGTACGGGCGTAGATCGATTGTTTGGTGAGGCTTGGTGTTGGTGTGATGAATCGCACGACCCCGCCTTGGGCACCCGCGCCGAACAATGTGCCCTGCGGCCCGCGAAGTATTTCCACCCGATCGAGATCGAATATCTCAGGCAGAGCGCTGCCGAAGGCGGTCTGCGCGTTGCTGCGGATCTGGATCGCCGTATCGTCGATGTAGATACCTGTGGTTGCGGCTCCCGACGATGAAGATATCCCGCGAATGGAGATGGAGGTGCCACTGCCCGAACCGAAAGTGTCGCGGCGGAAGCTTACGCCCGGGGTAAGTCGCGCAATGTCCTCTGCACTGCGCACGCCCTGACGATCCATAGTTTCCGCCGTGTAGGCAGCGATGCTGATCGGCACGCGGCTTAGCGACTCTTCGCGCTTGTTGGCCGTGACGACGATTTCATCGACCTGATTCGATTGACCCGTTTTGGCGACTGGTCCGGTTGCATCGGCGGGCGAACTGCCCTGTGCCAATGCGGCTGGCGCGAAGGCCGAGGCCGCGACGGTCCACATTAACATCAAGCGCCGCAAGTGGTTAGGCTCGGTTTTCATTTCCACCACGCTATCTCCCTGATCTGGACCTCACTATCAAACAGCAATATCATTGTTAAATCAAGAATGAAAAATCAATGATAGAGAAAATGCTCCAAACAGTGGCAAACCTGCCGCTCCGGTTTGGTGGACACCGGGACATCAGTGCCGCCGCGCCGGGAGCGCCTCAGGCGACTGCCATCAGGCTGGCGTTGCCGCCTGCCGCCGTGGTATTGATCGAGGTGGAGACTTCCTCCAGCAGCCAGTCGAGCATGTAGCCGTCGCCGCCCGCCAGTGCTTCGGGTGTAGCCGACTGAAGCGGCACGATCGCGCCGCTGCGTTCAGCGAGCAGGCGCGACGCCAGCAAAACATCTTCCGCGTTGCCTTCCACCAGCGCGGCGGCGAGTCCGTCGTGGGTCATTGGCTCATCAGCGTGGATGATCCGCGCCGTCACGCTGTGGGGGATACCCCCCAGCGCGTCTGGCCCTGTCTTCGTGGAAATAACCGCGCTGTTTCCCGTTGCCAGCACTGCGCCGAACTGGATGCGCAGACCGGTGGCCGTCCGGGCGGAGAGGGCAATCCGGCCGCGCGGGTGGAGGGCGTAGAGGTTCCGTTCGCCAACTGGTCCAGGTAACTCGATCTCCTGCCCCAGCCGCGAACTGCGCGCGATGTCCTTCACCGCGGCGGCGGCGACTGTGTCGGACTGCTTTTCCAGCCAGCCGATATAGGTGGCAAGCGCGGGATTTTCGGCAGTCCCCGCCGGGATCGGCCCGGTCTTCGGGCTTGCGACCAGTTTAGTCAGATAAAGCGGCCCCCCCGCCTTTGGCCCAGTGCCCGACAGGCCGCGGCCGCCGAACGGTTGGACGCCGACGACCGCGCCGATCACATTGCGGTTGATGTAGAGATTGCCCGCCGCGATCGCGTGGGTGACCCGCGCGATGGTTTCGTCGAGCCGGGTGTGCAGGCCAAAGGTGAGGCCGTAGCCAGTAGCGTTGATCGCGCGCACCAGCGCGTCTAGCCCGTCGCTGCGATAGCGCACAACATGGAGCACCGGGCCAAACACCTCGGGTCCCAGTTCAGCAATGGCGTCGATTTCGATGATCGTCGGTGCTACAAAGGTGCCGTGCGCGTTGTCTTCACCCAGTGGGAGCCGTTCGATCCTGTGACCGGCGGCGCTCATGCTGGCGATGTAGCGCTCAATGCCGTCGCGCGCCCCGGCGGTGATAACTGGGCCGATGTCCACGGCCAGTCGGTCGGTGCCGCCCACGTTCAGTTCACGCATCGCGCCCTTGAGCATGGCCAGCGTGCGATCGGCGATATCGTCCTGCAGGCAGAGCAGGCGGAGCGCCGAGCAGCGCTGACCCGCGCTGTCGAACGCGGATGCGATCACGTCGGCGACAACTTGCTCGGCGAGTGCGGAGGAATCGACGATCATTGCGTTCTGGCCGCCGGTCTCAGCGATTAATGGTATGGGCCTGCCTTCGGGCGAGAGGCGGAGCGAAAGCTGCTTCTGGATCAGGCGCGCGACCTCCGTCGATCCGGTGAACAGTACGCCCGCCGTCTCGGGAGCGGCCACCAGCGCGGCGCCGATTGTTCCGCCGCCAGTGACCAGCTGCAGCACGTCCGGCGCTATGCCCGCTTCGTGCAGGATCCGCACCGCTTCTGCCGCGATCAGCGGGGTTTCCTCGGCAGGCTTGGCGAGCACGGTGTTGCCCGCAACGAGCGCGGCGCACACCTGCCCGGTGAAAATGGCGAGCGGGAAGTTCCACGGACTGATGCACACCACCACACCAAGCGGTCGGGTGCCGTCAATTCTGCCCCGCGCCTCGGCGGCGTAATAGCGCAGGAAATCGACAGCCTCGCGCACTTCGTCGATAGCATTGGCAATGGACTTGCCCGCTTCGCGCATGATCAGGCCGAGGAGCGTGGGCATCCGCGCCTGCATGATGTCCGCGGCACGTTCGAGGCAGGCGGCGCGCGCCTCGACTGGCGTGGCGGACCATACCGCGCAGGCGGCCTGAGCCTTTCGCACGGCCTCGTGGGCGTCGTCCTCGCTCAACTCGGTGACCTGGCCGACGATATCGCGATGATCTGCCGGGTTGTGAACGGGCATGGCCTTGCCGCTGGCGGGGCCGGCCGTCCATTGGTGCCGGGTGCTGTCCGCCAGTGCTCCCGTGACCATCGCCAGAACGCTTTCGTCGCTGAGGTCCAGCCCGGCGGAATTGCGCCGCGCGCCATAGATGTCAGAGGGCAGGGCGATTGCCTCGTGCGGGGCACCGGGGACCGGCATGCCGCGGGCAAGCTCGACTGGATCGGTTATCAGTTCATCGATTGAAACGGCGCGATCAGCAGTGCGATTGACGAAGGAGGAATTGGCCCCGTTCTCCAGCAGACGCCGCACCAGATAGGCGAGCAGCGTCTCGTGCGTGCCAACGGGTGCATAGACCCGGCACGGGCGGCCCAGCTTTTCCTTGCCGACCACCTCGTCATAGAGCGGCTCGCCCATGCCGTGCAGGCATTGGAACTCGTAATCGCCGAAGCTGAAATCCGGGCCAGCCATGTGATAGATGGTCGCCAGCGTCTGCGCGTTGTGGGTGGCGAACTGCGGGAACACCGCATCGCGCGCGGCGAGCAGCTTGGCCGCGCAGGCGATGTAGGCGACGTCGGTATAGATCTTGCGGGTGTAGACCGGATAATCGGCCAGGCCGTCCACTTGCGCGCGCTTGATCTCGGCATCCCAATAGGCACCCTTGACGAGGCGGACCATAATCCGCCGCTCCGTCCGCCGGGCGAGGTCGATCACGAAGTCAATCACCAAAGGGCAGCGCTTGCCATAGGCCTGAACGACGAAGCCGAGGCCGTTCCACTGGCCGAGCGTCGGGTCCTCAGCGAGCGACTGAAGCAGATCCAGCGACAGTTCGAGCCGGTCGGCTTCCTCCGCGTCGATGTTGAAGCCGATGTCGTATCCGCGCGCCAGCCCCGCCAGCGTTTGCACGCGCGGCAACAACTCGGCCATCACGCGCTCCGCTTGCGCGCGCGAATAGCGCGGATGGAGCGCGGACAGTTTGATCGAGATGCCGGGCCCCGCATAAGGCCCGCGCTTGTTGGCCGCCTTGCCGATCGCGTGGATCGCCCGCTCGTAATCGGCATAATAGCGCTGCGCGTCGGCGGCGGTGGTCGCCGCTTCGCCGAGCATGTCGTAGGAAAAGCCAAAGCCGCGTTCCTCGCGCTCGCGTGAGCGCCGGAGCGCCTCCGCGATCGTCTCGCCGGTAACGAATTGCTCGCCCATCATCCGCATCGCCAGATCGACGCCGCGCCGGATCACTGGCTCGCCCAGCCGCGCGACCATGCGGGTGAGTGCTGTCGACAGGCCGCGATCATCCGCACTGGCGGTCAGCTTGCCGGTGACGATCAGGCCCCAGGTGGCAGCGTTGACGAACAGCGAGCGCCCGTCGCCGAGATGCGCCGACCAATGGCCGCCCGCGATCTTGTCGCGGATCAGCGCGTCGCGCGTCGCGGTGTCGGGGATGCGCAGCAGTGCCTCGGCAAGGCACATCA
>JBDUBN010000228.1:0-4937 GCA_040004085.1 Novosphingobium sp. | reverse complement strand
GCTTGCCCTGAAACATGGGCGTGCCTTCATCATGGGAGTTGTCTGACCGGTGCCGCGCCTGATCCTTGTTCGCCACGGCCAGAGCCAGTGGAACCTTGAAAACCGTTTTACCGGCTGGTGGGATGTCGATCTGACCACCCAGGGCGAAGACGAAGCCCGCGCCGCCGGGCGTTTGCTCGCTGAAAAGGGCATGTTGCCGACCGTTGCCTTCACCAGCGTCCAGACCCGCGCGATCCGCACGCTGCATCTGGCGCTCGACGCGGCGAGGCGCACTTGGATACCCGAAACCAAGGACTGGCGGCTGAACGAGCGGCACTATGGCGGGCTGACCGGGCTCGACAAGGCCGAGACTGCGGCCAAGCATGGTGCCGACCAGGTCAAGGTCTGGCGCCGCAGCTTTGATATTCCGCCGCCCGTGCTGGAAGCCGGGTCGGAATTCGACCTAGCCAGCGACCCGCGCTATGAGGGTATCGCGATCCCATCGACCGAAAGCCTGAAAGACACCATCGCCCGCGTGCTGCCCTATTACGAAAGCGTGATCGCCCCGACGCTGGCATCTGGCGAGACGGTGATCATTTCCGCGCACGGCAATTCGTTGCGCGCTCTGGTCAAGCACTTGTCAGGCATTTCCGACGACGAGATTACCGGTCTGGAAATCCCCACCGGCCAACCGATCATCTACGAACTCGACAGCGCGCTGAACGCGGTCGAGCGTTACTACCTGTCGGAGCGCTAAGCATCATGTCCGCGCCAGTCGCAATCGTCATGGGCAGCCAGTCGGACTGGGCGACGATGAAATGCGCCGCCGACGTGCTGGACAAGCTGGGCGTGGCGCATGACGTGCGCATCGTTTCCGCGCACCGCACGCCCGACCGTCTGGTGGCATTTGCAAAGAGCGCGGCGGACGAGGGCTTCAAGGTGGTGATCGCCGGAGCGGGCGGCGCGGCGCATTTGCCGGGCATGGTTGCCAGCATGACTCACTTGCCCGTGCTGGGCGTTCCCGTACAATCGCGCGCGCTTTCCGGGCAGGATAGCCTGCTGTCGATCGTCCAGATGCCCGCCGGTATTCCCGTCGGCACACTGGCCATCGGTGAGGCGGGCGCGACCAACGCCGGGCTGCTGGCCGCCGCGATTCTCGCCCTGAACGACGCCGGACTGACCGACCGCCTGAAAGCCTACCGCGCCGCGCAGACCGGCAGCGTGGCCGAGCGGCCTGCGTAAAACGATGATCCCTCCCGGCGAGACAATCGGCATTCTGGGCGGCGGCCAACTTGGCCGGATGCTGGCGATGGCCGCCGCGCAGCTTGGCTATCGCTGCCACGTCTACGCGCCCGAGGCCGAAAGCATCGCCGCCGAAGTCTGCGGTGGCTTCACTTGCGCCGAATGGGACGATACCGAGGCCATGGTGCGTTTCGCTGCCGATTGCGCCGTGGTGACCTATGAGTTTGAAAACGTGCCCGTCGCGCCCTTGGCCGCGCTGGGTCCGGTGGCCCTGCTGCCAAACCCGCGCGCGCTGGAATGTGCGCAAGACCGGCTGAGCGAAAAGGCTTTCATTACCCAGCTGGGCGGCACCCCTGCCCCTTATGCTCCAGTTGATTCGCGCGCCGATCTGACGGCAGCGGTGGCCAGCATCGGCACCCCCGGCATCCTCAAGACCCGGCGCGATGGTTATGACGGCAAAGGCCAGTGGCGCATCGACAGCCATGAACAAGTTGGGGCCGAGGCCACCGCCGATCTCGACCTGCCTGACGCCGCGCTGGTCTACGAAGGCTTCGTCAATTTCGCCGCCGAATTCTCGGTCATCCTGTGCCGGGGCAGCGATGGTGATATCCGCTATTGGGACAGCGCCGAAAACGTCCACAAGGGCGGGATCCTGGCGCGCTCCAATGTACCCCCCAGCGCCGTCATCGCCGCGCAAATGCCAGAGGCCCGCGCCCTGGCCGCAAAAGTGGCCGAGGCGCTGGATTATGTCGGCGTTCTGACACTGGAATTCTTTGCAACCGACAGCGGCCCCGTGTTCAACGAGATGGCCCCCCGCGTCCACAATTCCGGGCACTGGACCATCGAGGGCGCGGTCACCAGCCAGTTCGAGAACCACATCCGCGCGATTTGCGGGCTCCCTCTGGGCAGTACCGCGCTCGCCGCCAAGGGTGTGGAAATGCGCAACGTGATCGGCGATGCTGCAGAGGATTGGGCCAAAATCCTCTCCGATCCAGCGAATCACTTGCATCTCTATGGCAAGGCCGCTGCCCGTCCGGGCCGCAAGATGGGCCATGTTACAAGGCTGATGTTGTGAACAACCGCGAGATTTTCCTTGTCGTCGCGGTCGCCGCCAATGGTGTAATCGGCGCAGAAGGCACACTGCCGTGGCATATCCCGGCTGACCTCAGGCACTTCAAATCGCTGACCATGGGCCTGCCAATGATCATGGGCCGCAAGACGTTCGAGTCGCTGCCCGGCGTCCTGCCCGGTCGCCGCCACATCGTGCTGACCCGCGATCCCGAATGGTCGGCCGAGGACGTGGAAGTGGTGCAGGGTCTGGATGCCGCATTGACACTCGCCAACGCCCCGCATGTCGCCGTGGTCGGCGGCGCTGAAATTTTCGCACTGGCCCTGCCGCATGCCACGCGGATTGAACTGACCGAGGTCAAAGCCGATATTCCCGGTGACACCGTAATGCCCCCGCTGGGCGCTGATTGGCACGAAATCGCGCGCGAGCATCATCCTGCCGAGGCAGGCCGCCCGGCGTTCGACTTCGTTACGCTCAAAAGAGAATCGCCCTCCGCTGCCGGGCAGTCCGCATGATTCGCATCGACCACCGCGACCCCATGCCCGCCCATTTGCGCGGCGGCGTGATCGCGCTCGGCAACTTCGACGGCTTTCATCTGGGCCATCAGGCCGTGGTGGGCGAGGCGCTGAATTGGGCCAAATCCGAAGGGCGCCCGGCGATTATCGCTACTTTCGATCCCCACCCGATCCGTTTTTTCCGGCCCGAAACACCGCCCTTCCGCCTCACCACGCTCGACCAGCGGCAGGAACTGTTCGCCGCCGCCGGGGCTGACGCGATGCTGGTGTTCCACTTTGACGCCGCGATGGCCGCAATGCCCGCCGCGGGGTGGATCGAGCAGATGCTGGCCGCGCATCTTGGCGCGGCGGGCGTGGTCACCGGCGAGGATTACACCTTCGGCCACGGGCGCAGCGGCAATCCGGCGGTCCTGGCCGAGCACGGCGCTGGGCTGGGCATTGCCGCGCGGACAGTCGGCGCGGTGCACGACAGCGAAGGCCCGATCTCGTCCAGCCGTATCCGCACCGCCCTGAAAGCTGGCGATTGCCCCACCGCCTCCCGCCTGCTGACCCGCCCGTTTGCGATTCGCGGGATTGTCCAGCCGGGCGACAAAGTGGGCCGCACCATCGGCTTTCCCACAGCCAACCTGCCGCTGGGCAATTATCTGCGCCCCCGCTATGGCATTTACGCCGTGCGCGGGCATTTGCCAGATGGCCGCGTGCTGAACGGCGCGGCCAACCTAGGCATCCGCCCCAGCTTCGATCCGCCCAAGGAACTGCTGGAGCCGTATTTGTTCGATTTCGCCGAAGACCTTTACGGGCAGGAAATCGAAGTTACGCTTGAAGCATTCCTCCGCCCAGAGGCGAAGTTTGACGATCTGGACGCGCTGATGGCGCAAATAGAGCTCGATTGCGACCGGGCGCGAGAAATTCTCGCCTAAGTTTGCGCTGGCCGCCAGCGCCCGCTAAGGCCCGCCGGACATGACCGAAAAGCCAGATTTCCGCTCCACCGTCTTCCTGCCGAAGACCGATTTCCCCATGAAGGCCGGGCTGCCGCAAAAGGAGCCGGGTATTCTGGCGCGCTGGCAGGATGAAGGGATTTATCAGCAGCTGCGTAAAGCGCGCGCTGGCGCGGAAAAGTTCATCCTGCACGATGGCCCGCCTTACGCCAACGGCGACATCCACGTCGGCCACGCGCTCAATCATATCCTGAAGGACATGGTCGTCCGCACGCAAAGCCTGCTGGGCAAGGACGCGCCTTACGTCCCCGGTTGGGATTGCCACGGCCTGCCCATCGAGTGGAAGGTTGAGGAGCAATACCGCAAGAAAAAGCTGGATAAAGACCAGGTCGATCCGGTTGAATTCCGCGCCGAATGCCGCGCCTATGCGCAAGGCTGGGTGGATAAACAGCGCGAGCAATTGAAGCGGCTGGGCGTCAACGCTGATTGGGATCATCCGTACCTGACGATGGATTCCGAAGCCGAAGGCACCATCGTCGCCGAACTGATGAAGTTTGCGGAATCTGGCCAGTTGTACCGGGGTTCCAAGCCGGTGATGTGGTCGCCGGTGGAAAAGACCGCCTTGGCTGAGGCTGAGGTTGAGTACGAGGATATTGTTTCCACGCAGGTGGATGTGGCGTTCGAGATTGTTGAAGCTCCAAATTGTCCAACCATCGCGACCGCACCAAAGCATCTGAAGTTCTATGCTGTAATATGGACAACGACGCCGTGGACGATTCCCGTCAACCAAGCTTTGGCTTTCGGGCAAGAGGTTGAATACGTCATTCTCAAAGAGGGCGGGAGCGCAGATAATTACATTGTTGCCAAGCAATTAGCTCCAGCTTTCATTGAGCGCTGCGGAAATAAAATTCCTGGCGTTTACAGCTACCATGAGAGCGAATGGGAGTGCATCCCGGCCTCCGAACTCGCCGGATCCATTGCCCGTCACCCGATGCACCACCTCGGCGGGTTCTTTGCAAAGCCGCGGCCTTTGCTCGCGGGCGATTTCGTCACCACTGACAGCGGCACCGGCCTTGTCCACATGGCCCCCGATCACGGCGAGGACGACTTTGCGCTGTGCAAGGCCCACGGCATCGAACCCGTCTTCGCGGTCGAGGCCGACGGCAAGTACCGCGCCGACTGGGCATGGCTGGG